>NZ_JBNOYB010000010.1:0-9826 GCF_050312375.1 Schaalia sp. | reverse complement strand
TCGTCCCTCGTCGATTCGGACGAGGGCGGAGGGCGAGGCCTTCGCGAAGCATCCGGCGCACCGGGGCTCCGCGTCGCAACGGGCGGCTTCAGCGGCGGCGCATGGGGGAACGGGGCTTGGGATAGCGCCGATCCTCGCCCTTCCACCACGGCATCCAGGAGGCGTATCCCTCGGCCGGGGGCACGGGCGATTCGGGCTGGAATCCCAATTCCTCCGGAGTCTCGGGAGTTCGGTCGACGATGAAGTACTTATCCCGATCATCGCAATGATCCAGGACGATGGTCCTAAATTCCGAAAGTTCCGGATAAAGAACGCCGGTAATCGGGTTCCGCTTGAATGCGATGATCTTGTACAGCCAATAGACGAAGAGCGCCACATTCGCGATGAGCGCGACCGCCGCGCAGGCGATATTCGCCCTCGGATCCATTGTTGCAAAATTGAAAATATCCGAGGGGGGCACGAGAAGCTCCGGAAGCAGCGTGTTCATCGAGATCCAGAAGACCAGGGTGAAGCACCGGAACCAGATCCACTGCCCCTTCGCCCACGTGAAGGCCGGAATCGTGCAGGCCAGCAGCAGCGCGAGCGTGCAGTACCACGTGTAGTCGGCCAGGGAGTTGTAGAGGAAGGCGTGGTTCCACAGGTCGTAGGCGATCACCCAGGGCCACACCATGTCGACCCAGATGAGACCGCGAACCTTCTGCTTGCCGGGCGAGGTCGCGATGATCTTGCCGAGGCCGGTGATCGTGATGATGTTGAGCAGGCCCGCGGCCGCGGAGAGCAGATTCCAGTAGCCGCCGATCGTGCGGAACCCGGTGGCCGGATCGATGCCGACGTGGCGCTCCTTCAGGTTCGCCGCAACCGCCTCGTACCAGGCCTGCGAATGGAGCTCGGCGCTGACGCCCCGCGCCTCGGGCAGCCCCGCGATCATGTCGATCGTGTGGGAGTCGTTCACGCCCTTCAGGCACTGCCAATCGGCGCCGCAGGCGTAGTAGGCGTCCGCGTTCCACCAGATCGTGAGGTCGCGGACGTTCGCCTCCATGATGTTCACGGCGAGCCCGATCCACAGCGCGACGCCCAGCCAGATCGCGTACTTGTGGGCCTTGACCGGATTGCGCTTCGCATAGACGAGGACGATCCCGGTCATCGTCGCGGTGAGGATCATGATCGCGTACTTGCCGAAGGGGAACCACCCGACCATCGGCGTTCCGTGGATCCAGGCGTAGGGCATGAGCGCAATGCCCCCGATGGTCCAGACCGCGAAGATCGTCCAATTCCAGCGCCGATTGATCTCGGCGACGAGAATCTGCGCGAGCAGCACGACAATCCACAAAAGATAGACTTTCGGCGAACCGAGTTCCCACAGGAACAAAGAATCCACTGGTTTCCTCCTTGAAACCGCCTCGAGGCTCAATATGACCGATTATGGTAGTGGGTCAACCACGGAAAAGTGGCGATTCGGAAAAAAGTCCGCGGAAATGGATCGCATGAGGGCCCCGAAGACGAGGCCGATGCGCCGCGACGCATACACGACGACCCCACAAGGAGGATCGACGATGACTTCTTCATCCGCTCGCAGCAACAGGCTCGGCAAGCTCGTCGCCCTGGGAGGCCTGGGCCTCCTCGGAGGCATGTACGCCTTCAGCCAGCTGTCCGGCAAGGCGACGCCCGAGGAGCAGGCATGGCGCTACCCGGGTGATGACCTCATCGACGCGAACTACGACAACGGCTACTCCTCGACCTACGCCATCACGATCGACGCCCCGGCCTACGCGGTGTGGAGGCTCTTCAAGCAGATCGGGGCCGAGAAGTCCGGATCCTTCTCCTCGGAGTTCCTCGAACGGACCTTCGCCCGCCTCCCCTTCTTCAACTCCTACGAGATCCAGGAGGAGTTCCAGCAGCCCGACTCGATGATGCCGGGCGACATCGCCGCCTTCGACTTCCACGGCATGTCGATGGAATGGGCCGATATCGTCCCCGGCAAGTACATGGTCCAGTGGGTCGACACGAAGAACCCGCCGAAGGCCCCGGGCTCCTACGCCTTCCGCTTCCCCGGCATGACGCACTTCGCCGCGGCCTGGTGCTTCTACGTGGTGCCGCTCGAGGGCGGGCGCACGCGCCTCATCAACCACTGGCGGATCGGCTACGAGCCGGGCTCCGCCGCGATGACCGCGCTCAACTGGGTGAACATCGAGTTCATCGGCGGCTGCATGACGCACCTGCAGAACCTCTACGTCAAGCGCGTCCTGGAGTTCCGCAAGAAGCAGCACTTCACGGGCCGTTTCATGAGGGGCATGCTCGGCGGCCGTTTCTTCGGCTCCTCGACTCCCGCGGGCCGCTACGACGGCACGCCGCTCTTCGAGGACACCTACACCCAGTGGTTCCGCTACGGCCGCTCGGCACCCGCCGTCGCCGAGATCCGCCCCCCGGTGACCGAGGATCCCTCGTGGCCGCCGACGGGCCCCGGCACGCCCTGGGAGCACGATGTCGATGCCGACTACTTCGAGGGCTGGAGCGAGCCCGAGTTCTCCTGGGATGAGCAGATCCGCCAGAAGATGGAGCGGAGCTACCTCCCCGATTGGGGCAAGGAGCAGCGATGACGGGCGGAATCATCCCTCCGGAGTATCCGACGCTCTTCTTCTTCGAAGTCGGCGAATGGTGGGACTACGCGATGCTCGCCGTCGTCGTCGCGGCTCTCGCCTTCACCGCCTGGCTCGCTCAGCGCAACATGTGGGCCGTCCTCGCCGTGTTCATCGTCATCCCCGTCACCCTCACGATCTTCTGGTGGCCGACGTCGACCGCGGGCACGGCTTCAGCCGGGTGGTTCCCGATCGTCAAGCAGTACTCCGCCCTCGCGGGCTCCCTGTGCCTCGTCGCGCTCCAGGTCTTCCCGAGACTGCGGCACAACAGGTGGTATCTGCTGATCCCTCCCGCGATCCTCGCGCTCAACATCGCCGAGGCCGTGGTGCGCGATTTCCAGTGCTACTTCATCCACGGCGTCGATCCCTCGCAGGGCATGGTCACCTGGGGCGGGCCCTGGAACATCATGAACGGCATCGCGGGCATCCTCAATCTGCTGGCGATCTCCGGCTGGATCGGCATCTTCGTGTCGAAGGGCAAGGAACGGGCGCTGGTATGGACCGATCTGACGATCTGGTGGATCGTCGCCTACGACGTGTGGAACTTCGCCTACGTGTACAACTGCCTGGCTGATCGGGCCTGGTACTCGGGCGTGGCGCTCCTCGCCTCGTGCACGATCCCGGCCTTCATGAAGTTCGGGCGCGGGGCGTGGATCCAGTACCGGGCCTACACGCTGACCTTCTGGTGCACGGTGGTCCTCACCTTCCCGCATTTCATGCAGGACTCCATGTTCGCGCACCGCAGCGCGCACAACCCCTACGCCCTGTTCCTCGTGTCGGCGGCGGCCCTGGCGATCAACGTCTTCGTCTTCGCCCGGCACATCCACAGGATCGCGACGCTTCGCCGCAACCCCTTCGTCCAAGAGGTCTATGCGGATACGCCCGAGTCCATCGGATGGATCTGCGATCTCGCCTCGGACGAGGACAAGCGGCTCATCGCCGGGCGCCTGGGCACGACCCCTGAGAAGGCGGGGTTCTCCGCCTCGGCCTGAGCCGGCGGGTCCCGGCCCCTCGGCGGGGCGCTCCCCGGAAGTCGGACGGCGCGGACCGTCCTTCTTCCGGGGAGTCGTCGTGTTCCGGCGGGGTTCTTCGTCCGGGGGTCAGGCCCCGGGCTCCATCCGGTTCAGCGCCGGTCCTCGGCCCAGAGGCTCTCGGGCGTGGCAGCCGGGAAGAAGTCTGCGCCCTGGACGATCGCGTCGAGCCGGTCGAGGATGTCGTCGAGGGCGAGGCGGATCCCGCCCTGGACGACGGCGTCCGCTCCGAGGGTCGACACGACGACTTCGGGCGCGAAGGGGCAGAGCCGATCGAGCGCTTCGGTCAGGCGCGGGAGGAAGAGGTCGGTGTCGGCCGAGTACTGTCCGCCGACGACGAGGCACTGGGGGGCGAGGGCGAGGATCATCGCGGCGGCCCCCAGGGCGAGGACTTCGGCGTATTCGTCGAGGGCGCGCAGGGCGCGTGAATCCGATCGGCGGGCGGCGCGGATGAGGTCCTCCCTCGTGGGGCTCGCCCCCTCGTAGAGGGCGTCGGCGAAGACCTCTTCTTCGAGTTCGCGCCAGCGGAGCTGGGGGAGTTCGCCGATGAGGCCGGCCGCTCCGAAAAGGCCCTCGTGGACGCGGTGGTTGATGACCGAGGCCGCGCCGGTGCGCCTGCCCGCGAGGATGTAGACGACGTCGTCGAAGGCCGCGGCGGCGCCCCTCCAGGATTCCCCTCGCGCGCCGAGGGCGCAGTCCCCGGCGCTGCGCACGCGGGTGCCGAGGGCGGCGCCGACTTCTTCGTCGAGGCGGACGCCCTTCCATCCGGGCATGCCCTCTCCGCCGAAGTAGGCGACGACGCCCTCGTGGACGACGCCGGGGGAGGCGAGGGTGCAGGTCCACACGGGCAGGCCCGGGTTCCTCGCGAGGACCCTGCGGCCGAGGCCGATGGAGGCGTCGAGGCGGTCCCTGGCGATCAGGTCCTCGGCGAGTTCGATCCTCTCGGCGGCGAGGATCGCGCCGGAGAGGTCGGCGGTCATGGCGGTGGCGTGGTGGGCGCCGATGTCGATGGAGAGGACCTGGCCGAGGGCGGAGTGGAGGCCGATGTGGGCGGCCGGCCTTCCGAGCCTCGGGGCGGCCGGGGTGACGGCGACTTCCTCGAGCCATCCGAGTTCGACGAGGTCGGAGACGACGGCTTCGGCGGCGACGCGCGTCACGCCCGTTGCGGCGGCGATATCGGCGAGTGTGCGGGGACCGTCGATGCAGCTCTTCAGGGCTGCGGACATGTTGGCCCTGCGCTGGATCCGTCGCGGTGCTCTCATGCTCCCCTCCTCCTGGGCTTGACTTAATTAAGAAACTTACGTTATATTCGAAGAGATTTCACAGCGAATGAGGATTCAATGATGAACCACTCGACAGCACCGTCGACCTCCGCGCCCCGCACACCCGGGGCCTCCTCTCGCGCGCGCCGCACGACGATCACCGCCTATCTCTTCCTGGCACCCGCCCTCATCGGCTTCCTCGTCTTCTACCTCGTGCCGATGGTCAAAGGGCTGCAGATCTCGCTCACCGACTGGGACCTCATCACGGCGCCCGAATTCGTCGGATTCGGCAACTACGCGAAACTCCTCGCCGACGAGAACTTCGGCCACAGTCTAGCGATCACCGCCGTCTACGTGATCGTCAACATCACCACCCAGACGGCCGCCGGACTCGCCATCGCCGTCCTCATGCAGCGGATCAGCCACTCCACCCTGATCCGCTCCCTCCTCCTCGTCCCCTGGCTGGTCCCGAACGTCACCATCGCCGTCATCACGCTCTTCATCCTCGACCCCAACGTCGGGCTCCTCAATCACGGGCTCGAACTCCTCGGGACCGAGCCCATCGCCTTCTACGGCGACCCCGACATCGCGATCCTCACCGTCGCCCTCGTCAACTCCTGGCGGAACATGGGCTACACCGCACTGCTGATCTTCGCCGGAATGCAGACCATCCCCCAGATGGTCTACGAAGCCGCAGCCCTCGACGGGGCCTCGGCCGCCCGCACCTTCTTCCGGATCACCCTGCCCCTGACCCGGCCGATCCTCGTCATGGTCGTCATCGTCTCGATGATCGGATCCTTCCAGATCTTCGACACCGTCGCGGTCGCCACCAAGGGCGGGCCGATCGGCTCCACCAGGGTCATCTACTTCTACATCTATCAGAAGGCCTTCGAACAGGGGCAGATGGGCTACGCCGCCGCCATGTCCGTCGTCCTCCTCCTCATCATCCTCCTCATGACACTTGTCCAACTGCGCTTCTCCCGCGCAGAGCAATCGGATCTCGGGTGACGCCATGAATTCCACCGGTCGAATCGAACGCATCATCGGATGGGCCCTCATGGCCCTCCTCCTCGCCATCACGCTCATCCCCTTCGCCTGGGCGATCCGCACGGCCCTCATCCCCAACGCCGACGTCTTCAACGGCGACTACTCGCCGATCCCCCAGCGCCTCACCGACGTCAACTTCCGCAGGGTCCTCGGCCTGGTCTCCCTCGAGGAGGACATCGCCGCCGGAGGCACCGGCGCGAAGATGTACTTCTGGCTCTACCTGAGGAACTCCTTCATCTTCACCGGCATCCTCGTCATCGGGCAGGTCGTCACATCGACGATGGCCGCCTACGCCTTCGCGCGCCTGCGCTTCCCCGGACGCGACCTCGTCTTCGGGATCCTCCTCACCGGCATGATGATCCCGCCGATCTTCATCGTCCTGCCCAACTTCGTCCTCATCAAGGACCTCGGGCTCCTCAACAGCTTCGCCGGCCTCCTCGCCCCCTACGTCCTCGTCAGCCCCTTCGCGATCTTCTTCCTCCGCCAGTTCATGCTCGGCCTCCCCAAGGAAGTCGAAGAAGCGGCCATGCTCGACGGGGCGGGCTCATGGACGACCTTCAGAAAAGTCATCGTGCCCATGACCTCGGCCCCCATCACGACCGTCGCGATCATCCAGGCCGTCTTCGCCTGGAACGAATACCTCTGGCCCCAGCTCGTCGGCCAGCACCACACGGTCCGCCTCCTCAACGTCGCCCTGGCCGCCTTCCAGCAGAGCTCCCCCTCCACCCGCCCCGACTGGACCGGCCTCATGGCCGCGGCCACCCTCCAGACGATCCCGATGTTCATCATCCTCATCGTCCTCGGACGCAAGCTCGTGTCCTCCATCAGCCTCACCGCAGCCAAGTAATCCATCCCGCGCACACCGCGCACTTCTCGAAGGAGAGAACACAATGAGACGCCACCTCGCATTCCTCGCAGCAGCGGGGCTCACGGCAGGAGCCCTCGCCGCCTGCACCCCCGCCGAACTCACCGAGAACGGCTCCGAGTCCTCAGCCGCCTCCACCGGGATCACCTACTCCCTCTGGGACCCCAACCAGCAGACCGCCTACCAGAAGTGCGCCGACGCCTTCGAGAAGGAGAGCGGCATCCACGTCACCATCGACCAGAAGGGCTGGGACGACTACTGGAAGAACCTCACCGTCGGCATCAACTCCGGAACCGCCCCCGACGTCATCACCAACCACGTCGCCCACTACCCCGAGCTCGCCTCCAAGGGCGTCCTCACCGACCTCAAGCCGATGATCGAGAAGGACGGGATCGACCTGTCCCAGTACACCGGCGACCTCGCCTCCCTGTGGGACTACGACGGCAAGACCTTCGGCATCCCCCAGGACTGGGACACCATCGCCCTCGTCTACAACGTCAAGGACGTCACCGACGCGGGTCTGAGCGCCGCCGACCTCGCCGACCTCGACTGGAACCCGCAGGACGGCGGCTCCTTCGGCAAGCTCGTCGCCCGCCTGACGATCGACGAGAACGGCGTGAGGGGCGACGAGCCCGGCTTCGACAAGACGAAGGTCGCCACCTACGGATGGGGCCTCGAGACCGGCGGCGGAGTCGTCGGCCAGGGCCCCTGGTCGTGGCTCGCCCTGTCCAACGGATTCACCTACCTCGACAAGAACCCCTTCGGCACCCACTACAACCTCGACGACCCGAAGCTCGCCGAGGCGCTCACCTGGTGGCAGAAGCAGATCGACGCCGGATACGTCACCCCCGTCGAGAAGGCCGGCAACCTCGGCCTCCAGCCGATGATGGAGCAGAACAAGGCCGCCCTCGTGCCCGACGGCTCCTGGAGGATCAACACCTGGTCCCAGTCCGAGGCCCAGGAATTCGCCTTCGCCCCGCTGCCCAAGGGCCCCGAAGGCCGCAAGACGATCATCAACGGGCTCGCCCCCTCGATCACCGCGGCCTCGAAGCACCAGGACGAGGCCTGGCAGTGGGTCAAGTACCTCACCTCCGAGAAGTGCCAGACCGTGATCGCCGCCGAAGCCGTCGTCTTCCCCTCGATCACCGCCCAGTCCGAGGCCGCGGCCGCAGCCCACAAGGCCGCCGGAGTCGACGTCTCCGCCTTCCTCGACATCGCGAAGGACCCGGAGGCCCTCTCCTACTACCCGATCACCTTCAAGGCGGATGAGATCAACACCGAGGCCGACCTCGTCATCGAGAAGATCGAGCGGGGCGAAGCCGACCCGGCGAGCGCCCTCGCCGAACTGGCCGCCAAGGTCAACGCCCTGCTGAGCGAGTGATCCGAGATGACGACCCCGACTCCTCTCGAACTCCTCGTCACCCGCGAGGATTCTGCTTGGCGACTCATCGGCGCCCCCGCGGGCACCCGCGCCCTCGGAGGAGCCGGGGTCGTCGTCGAGGCCCCGCGCCTGAACATCACCCACCCGGCGGCCCCCGACGCCCAGATCTACCGCCACGGCTGGACCTCCTGGTCCCCGACCGCGTGGTGGCGCCTCGACCGGGACCCCTGGCGGGTCTGGGGCAATCCCGAGCGCACGGCGACCGCCGAGGACGCCGCGACCGACACCTCCGAGCGGCACCGCTCCTACCTCCTCGGCGCGATCGCCGTGCCGAGCGCCGCCGGCGAGGAGCCCCTCTATCTCCTCGTCGGCGCCCTCGGCGGGGCGAGCGGCCTCATCGACCTCCTCCCCGGCAGGATCGAGGCGCGCCCCCTGGACTCCGGGGATCCCGCCCCCGGGCGCTGGTGGATCGGGGTCGGCGCCGAGGACGAGGTCTTCGCAGCGTGGACGCGCGCCCTCGAAGGCTCCCTCTCCGAAGCGGGGCGCCTGCTCCCCCGCCGAGAGGAGCCGGGTCCCGTGTGGTCCTCCTGGTACTCCTGGTTCGAAGAGGTGAGCGCCTCGGCGATCGACGCGGAGATCGGGCCCGCGCGGCGCTCCGGCTACGCCGTCCTCCAAATCGACGACGGATGGGAGCGGGGCATCGGCGATTGGGAGGCGAACGACGACTTCCCCGAGGGGATGGGGGCGATCGCCGAGCGGATCCGCGCCGCGGGCATGACCCCGGGCCTGTGGATCGCCCCCTTCATCGCCTCAGCCGAATCGCCCATCGCCCTCGACCACCCCGAGTACTTCGTCTCCGATGAGGCAGGAGCTCCCGCGATCGCCGGATACAACTGGGGGGCGCCCTACTACGCACTCGACTGCACCCGCCCCGAGGCCCTCGACTGGGTGCGCGACACGGTGTCCCGCGTCGCCTCGTGGGGGTACGGCTACCTCAAGCTCGACTTCCTCAACGCGGCCGCCATCCCCGGTTCACGGCATCGGAGCCTCGGACGGGAGGAGGCCTACAGGACCGGCCTGCACGCCCTGCGGGAGTCGGCCCCCGAGTGCTACATCATGGCATCGGGAGCGGTCATCGCCCCCTCCATCGGGATCGTCGACGGGATGCGGGTCGGCCCCGACACCGCTCCCTACTGGGACAACACGGAGCGCAAGAAGGACCCGAGCGGCCCGGGCGTGCGCAACGCCCTGCGCAACTCACTCGCCCGCTTCTGGCTCTCCTCCCTCACCGACATCGATCCGGACGTGGCGATCTGCCGGACCCACGGCTCCCTGCTCAGCGAGGAGGCCTGCCAGATCACCCGAGATATCGCCCTGGCGACCGGCGTCGTCGGCTGCTCCGACCCGGACGCCTGGCTCACCGACCCCGAAAGGGAACGGGTCGCCGAACTCTGCGCCTCGGCGCGCCGGGGCGCGCGGGTCGAACGCCTCTCGCGCTACCGCTTCTCCATCGATTCGCGCCTCGTCGATTTCGAGCCGTGGATCTCTCCGAGCGTCAGGATGAGCGACCGGATCCTCGCGAAGTAGCCCTTCCCCCGTCGGCC
>NZ_JBNOYB010000009.1:0-18006 GCF_050312375.1 Schaalia sp. | reverse complement strand
TCACTCTTCAGGCGTGAAGCGGGTCAGTCCTCCAGGAGGAAGTGACGCTCGTCGAGGATCTCGGCGGCTTTCGAATGAATCGCAGTCAGGTGCTTGGCCGCGTGGTGGGCGCAGAAGAAGAGGCGCCCGCCCGATTTCAAGGTGACGCGCACGCGGGCGCGCGCACCGCACTGGTCGCAGCGATCCGCCGCCGTCAGTACCGGTTCGGCCGAGGCGGTGCGTTCAAGAGTCGTTGCTGTCATGACTCCATTGGACACCACGAGCGGGCGGAGCACCTGATCGAGGGGCCGGATTTCACCCCTGGCGCAATTCCGGGCGCCCGATCCCCCGCAATCGGGCCGAAGGCCCCGGACGGGGCGCCCGGGCGGTGTCCACGATCCGATCGCGCAATCCGGGCCCGACGGCGGGCCACGACGGGCGCGGGCGCCGTGCGCAACTACGATGTACGGGTGACTCCCGCATCCTCGGACTACTCAGCCAGGCACCTCTCGGTCCTCGAAGGCCTTGAAGCCGTGCGCAAACGCCCCGGAATGTACATCGGCTCGACCGACCGGCGCGGCCTCATGCACTGCCTCTGGGAGATCATCGACAACGCGGTCGACGAGGCCCTCGAAGGCCATTGCGACACGATCGACGTGCGCCTCCACCCCGACCACTCGGCCTCCGTCGCCGACAACGGCCGCGGCATCCCCGTCGACGAAGTCCCTGGCGTCGGGCTCTCGGGCGTCGAGGTCGTCTACACGAAGCTCCACGCGGGCGGCAAGTTCGGAGGCGGCTCCTACGCCTCCTCCGGCGGCCTGCACGGCGTCGGCGCCTCCGTCGTCAACGCCCTCTCGGCCCGCCTCGACGTTCAAGTCGACCGGGGGTCGAAAACCTGGGAGATGTGCTTCAGGCGCGGCGAGCCCGGGGAATTCGACGACTCCAAGCAGCGGACGCCGAACTCGCCCTTCACGGCCTTCACCGATTCCTCCGCCCTGAAGACGGTCGGCAAGGTGAAGAAGGGAGTCACGGGGACTCGCGTGCGATTCTGGGCGGACTTCCAGATCTTCCCGGCGACGGAGGGCTTCTCCTGGGAGGACCTGCTCGCGCGGGCCCGGCAAACCGCCTTCCTCGTCCCGGGGCTGACGATCAACTGCTGGGACGAACGCGGAGAAGACCCGCTCCACGAGTCCTTCCGCTTCGACGGGGGCGTCGTCGACTTCGTCAACTGGCTCGCAGGGGACGGGCCCGTCACCGACACCTGGCACATCACGGGTTCGGGCGCCTTCACCGAGACCGTCCAGGCCCTCGATCCCGAAACCGGTCACCTCGCCGCCACGGAGATCGAACGCACCTGCGAGGTCGACTGCGCCCTGCGCTGGGGCATCGGATACGAGACCGCGGTCAAGTCCTTCGTCAACATCATCGCCACCCCCAAGGGCGGTACCCACGTCTCCGGATTCGAACAGGCGGTCCTCAAGGTCCTGCGCGCACAGGTGGACAAGAACTCCCGCAAGCTCAAAGTCGGTCAGAAGGACGGCCGTCCTGAGAAGGACGACGTTCAGGCCGGACTGACCGCGGTCGTCACGGTGCGCTTCCCCGAACCCCAGTTCGAGGGCCAGACGAAGGAGGTCCTCGGCACTCCGCAGGTGCGGGCCGTGGTCCTCAAGATCGTCTCCGAATGGCTCGACGCGAAGTTCGCCTCCTCGAAGCGCGATGACAAGCAGCAGACCTCCCTGCTCCTGGAGAAGGTCGTCGGCGAGATGAAGGCGCGCGTCTCGGCGCGCATCCACAAGGAGATCTCGCGCAAGAAGAACGCGCTCGAGACCTCCTCCCTCCCGGCCAAGCTCGCCGACTGCCGCCTCGACGAAGTCGAGCAGACCGAGCTGTTCATCGTCGAGGGCGATTCGGCCCTCGGCACGGCCAAGGCGGCGCGCAACAGCCAGTACCAGGCGCTCTTCCCGATCCGGGGCAAGATCCTCAACGTCCAGAAGGCCTCGACGGCCGACATGCTCGCCAATGCCGAATGCGCGAACATCATCCAGGTGATCGGCGCGGGTTCGGGGCGCACCTTCGACCTCGAACAGGCGCGCTACGGCAAAGTCATCCTCATGACGGATGCCGATGTCGACGGCGCGCACATCCGGACCCTGCTGCTCACCCTGTTCTTCCGCTACATGCGCCCGATGGTCGCAGCCGGCAGGGTCTACGCGGCGGTGCCGCCCCTGCACAGGATCGACGTCAATGCGCGCGGGAGGAAGGGGCGCGAGCTCGTCTACACCTACTCCGAGGAGGAGCTCCATCGCACGCTCGCGGCCCTCAGGAAGCAGGGGAGGAGCTGGAAGGAGCCGATTCAGCGCTACAAGGGTCTGGGCGAGATGGACGCCGACCAGCTCGCGGAGACCACGATGGATCGGGCGCACCGCTCTCTGAGGCGGATCACCCTCGCCGATGAGGAATCCCTGCGGCACGCCGAGGAGACCTTCGAGCTCCTCATGGGTTCCACGGTCGGACCGAGGAAGGACTTCATCGTCGAGGGATCGCAGGGGCTCGACCGCATGCGGATCGATGCCTGAACACGCGCATGCGACTTTAGGCCCGATCGGTCATTACAATGGCTCCCATGACTGGACTTGCTGAGCGACTCGCCCCGCCGGCCTCAGTTCCGTACCCGGGCGTCCACCTCGGACTGAGGTGGCGTTCCATCATCGCCTCGGACGCGCCGCGGGTCTACGAGCTCATCCGGACCGTCGAAGCCGCCGATGACTCCCACCACCGCACTTCGGCTGATGAAGTCGCGAACATGGTCGAGGGCAAGCGGGGAATCGAATGGGTCGACGCCCTCGTCGGCATCGATTCCGAGCACCGGATCTGCGCGGTCGCCACTGTCAAGGTCCTCCGGTCCCTCACCGAGCAGGCGAACGCCGTCGTCAACGCCTACATCCACCCGCACTGGCGGGGGAGGGGGCTCGGTCGTGCCCTGCTCTACTGGCAGGACGGCCGTGCGCGCCAGATGCTCGTCGAGACCTTCGGCGCGGATTCCGAGATCCCGGTGTCGATCCACAACTTCGTCGACGCGCACATGACCGACAGGCGCCGCCTCTACATCGCGGCGGGCTTCTATGCGAAGCGCACCTTCCAGATCATGTACCGCGAGCTCGAAGGCTCGGAGAAGGCCCCCTCGCCGAGGGGCGGATATACGGTGATCCCCTGGGCGCAGGTGCCGCTCGAGGCGGTCCGCGAGGTCCACATGGACGCCTTCCTCGACCACTACCGATCCTCCCTGCGCGGAATGTGGTGGGAGGAGGCCATCGGCAATCTCGACCCGCGCTGGTCCTTCGTCGCGCTCTCGCCCGAGGGCGAGCCCGTCGGGTACTGCATGACCGGTCGCCCCGTCGAGCGGTGGGTGTCCACCGGGCGCACCGAGGCTTACGTCGAACTCCTCGGCGTCGCAGCCGAGCACCGCGGGCACGGCCTTTCGACGGCCCTGCTCGGCGCTTCGGTCGCCGCGGCCTCCGCGAGCGGGATCTCGAGGATGGGCCTCGACGTCGATACGGCCTCGCCCTCGAACGCCCACTCGATTTACGAGCATCTCGGCTTCGTCGACGGTCCCGCCGAGGTCTTCTACACGATCGATCAGTGACGAGGAAGGGGGAGCGAATGACCGGAATCGGATCCGCCGCGAACGATCCGCGATCCACGGGTCACTCGCCCCTCCGCGCACAGGTCCCCTTGCCCGTCGCGCATCACGGCATCGTGTGGACCGAGCTCGATTCGACCGGACTCCACCGGCTCTCCGCCCTGATCGCGCGGATCGAGGCCCAGGACAACCCCCCCTATAGGACGAGCCACGCCGAAGTCGTCGAGATGCTCGAGGAGAACCGCTCCTGGAGGGGACTGGCGGGGTACGCGACGCGGGGCATCGCCGCAGGGCGCATGGTCGCCTGGGCGCAGGTCGTCCTGCGCAACCCCGGCGGCGTCGAGTGCATGTGCCAGGGCGGCGTCGATCCCGCGTTCCGTCGGATCGGTCTGGGCGGGGCGGTCGTCGAATGGCAGGAGGCGATGTCGAGGGCGATGCTCTCCGAACTCGACTACGAGGGCCCCGCGCAGATCGCCATGCAGGTCGAGCCCGGCCAGTCCGATCTCGAGGAGCAGCTGCGGCTCCGTGGTTTCCACTGGGCGAGGACCTACTACGAGCTCCGCGCGGACCTCGCGAAGATCCCGCCGGCCCCCGACCTCGGCCGCTACCTGACGATCGAACCCTGGGGGCAGGAGTGGGAGGAGCCCGCCAGGCGCGCCTCGAACCTGCTCTCGGAGATCGAGTGGGGGCGCCCGCCGCTCACCGAGGAGCAGTGGCTCATGGGGCGCTCGGCCTTCGAACCCGACTGGTCCTTCGTCCTCGTGGATCGGAGGGGCGACCGGCCCCGCGTCCTCGGCTTCCTCATCGCTTCCAAGTACGTGCAGGATTGGGCTGCGCTCGGCTGGAAGGAGGGCTACATCGATCAGATGGGCGTCCTCGAATCCGCGCGTTCGACCCGGGGCGTGGACGCGCTCATCATCGCCTCGATGGGCGCGATGGCCGAGGACGGGATGGAGCGGATCGGAGCGGGATTGGGATCCGCCAACCACTCCGGAGCCCTCGCCGTCTACGACAACCTGGGCTTCGCGACCGTCGGGCAGACGCGCCTGTACGCGATGGAGGTCTGAGCCGGGCGCCGCGCGGCTCAGCCGATCATTCCGATCGGCACCATGACGGGCGAACCGGATCCGTCCCTGCGCTCATCCTCCGCCGGCAGATCGACGGGATGCCCATCGGCTGCGGCAGCGCGGGCCGGGCGCGCTCCGACCCAGGCGAGATCCAGGCGGTCCTCGCCCTTGAGGAAGCGCTGCGCGCGGACCCCCTGCCCGCCGCGCCCCTTGATCGGGTACAGCTCGAAGGGGGTGACTTTCGCGGTCGTCTGGCCCGTTCCCGGCAGGGCCCCCTGAGCGGCGGCGACTGTGACGACGACGGCCTCCGCCGGAGCGTCGACCACCCAGAAGCCGATCGCCTCGGCCTCCCCCGAGAGCTTCATCCCCGCCATGCCCGAGGCGGTGCGGCCCTGGGGCCTGACCTTGTCGGCGCCCGTGCGCAGGAGCTGGGCATCCGATGAAACGAAGACGAGCTGGGACTCATCGCGCGACGGCGCGAAGCCCACGAGACGGTCGCCGGCCTCCAATGCGATGACCTCCCATTCGTCCCGGGAAAGGTGATCGGGCTTCAGGCGCTTGACGACTCCGCGGGCGGTGCCCATCGCGTAGACTGCCTCCGAATTCGGGTCGAGGAGCCCGACCGGCCGGGAGTCGGTGCGCAGGAGGGGGGCGGCGGGGGCGGCCGCCGCGAAGGAGAGGCCCGTATCGAAGCGCGGCAGGGCGGGCAGATCGACCACCTCGAGCCTGTGGGCGACGCCGTCCTCGGTGACGATCGCGATCTGGGAGCGCGCCGTCGTCGCCAATTGGGCGATCCACGCGTCGGCGAAGGCCCTCGGGCCGGGCTCGAGGGGGTCCCCGCCCTCGACGCGGGCCAGTGCACCCTGAGCGGTGAGGACGACGACGCAGGGATCGTCGGGGATCTGCAGATCCATGCCGCGGCCCGATCGCGACACCGAGGGCAGCGCCGCCGCGAGCGCGGCGGGATCGGCCTCGGCGCCCGCCTCGATCCCGGTCGAGGACAAGAGGAGCGTGCGGCGCGGCGTG
The DNA here is from genome assembly GCF_050312375.1 of Schaalia sp. Lineage (NCBI taxonomy): Bacteria > Bacillati > Actinomycetota > Actinomycetes > Actinomycetales > Actinomycetaceae > Schaalia > Schaalia sp. The sequence goes on along the minus strand of NZ_JBNOYB010000009.1, from coordinate 12,294 downwards.
CCCAGGCGCTTCGAGACCTCGCGCAGCTCCGAGATCACCAGCCCCCTGAGCAGCTCCGGATCGGCCAGGATCGCCTCGAGCTCGCCGATCGTGGCGCTCAACTGGTCGCGCTCGGTCTCCAGCTCGATGCGGGAGAACTTCGTGAGGCGGCGCAGCCTCAGCTCGAGGATGTGGTTCGCCTGGATCTCCGAGAGGTCGAAGGCCGTCATGAGGCGTTCGCGGGCCGTCTCGGCATCGTCGGAGGAGCGGATGATCGCGATGACGTCGTCGATGTCGAGGACGGCGATGAGGAGCCCCTCGACGAGGTGGAGGCGGTCCTTCGCCTTGCCCAGGCGGAACGCGGTGCGCCTGCGCGTCACCCCGAGCCGATGATCGACGAAGACCTGCAGCATCTCCTTGAGGCCGAGCGTGCGCGGCTGGCCGTCGACGAGGGCGACGGCGTTGATCGAGAAGGAATCCTCCAGAGGAGTGCGCGCGTAGAGCTGCTGGAGCACGGCCTCGGGGTTGAAACCGTTCTTCACCTCGATGACCAGGCGCAGGCCGTGGATCCGGTCCGTGAGGTTCTGAACCGAGGAGATGCCCTTGAGCCGGCCCGAGTTGACGTTCTCCTTGATCTTCTCGATGACCTTCTCGGGCCCGACCATGTAGGGCAGTTCGGTGACGACCAGGCCCATCTTCCTGGCCGTCACGCGTTCGATCGACACCTTCGCCCGGGTCTTGAAGGCGCCCCGACCGGTTTCGTAGGCCTCCTTGATGCCCTCGAGGCCGACGATCACGCCGCCCTCGGGAAGATCCGGGCCGGGAACGAAGCGCATGAGCTGAGCGGTGTCGGCTTCCGGATGCTCGATGAGGTGAATGGCCGCGGCGATCGTCTCGGACAGGTTGTGGGGGGCGATGTTCGTCGCCATGCCCACGGCGATGCCCGAGGCCCCGTTGACGAGGAGCTGGGGGAAGGCCGCGGGAAGGACTTCCGGCTGCATGAACTGGTTGTCGTAGTTCGGGACGAAGTCGACCGTGTCCTCATCGAGATCCGTCACGAGGTCGAGGGCCGAGGGCGCCATCCGGGCCTCCGTGTAGCGCGCGGCGGCGGGCCCGTCGTCCAGGGAGCCGAAGTTGCCGTGCCCGTCGACCAGGGGCAGGCGGAGGTTGAAGGGCTGGGCGAGGCGGACGAGGGCCTCGTAAATCGCCGAGTCGCCGTGCGGGTGGAGTTTGCCCATGACCTCGCCGACGACGCGCTGGGACTTCACATGCCCCTTGTCGGGCCGCAGGCCCATCTGATCCATCTGGTAGAGGATGCGCCGCTGGACGGGCTTGAGGCCGTCCCGGGCGTCCGGGAGGGCGCGGGCGTAGATCACGGAAACCGCGTATTCGAGGAAGGAGCCGCGCATCTCCTCGGAGACGTCGATCTCCGAAATGCGCTCGTCCTGTGCGGGCAGAAGTGCGGAATCGTCCTTCTTCGACATGGGTGGCATTATCCCCCGTCCTCCACGCGCCGTTTCGACTCCCACGCCGCCGGTGGGCACAATGAGGGGGTGAACACGTGGGAGAGAATCGACCGGACGGGCTTCTACCCGGGTCTTGTGTCAGCAGCGTTGCGACGCGCCCTGGGGGCGGCTGAGCCGGTCGCCTCGATCTGCCAGGCGGATGCGGCCTTCGATCGCGGGTCGATGTTCCGCCACCTCACGCTCGCGGCGCTCGGCGAGTCCGTCCTCGTCTTCATCCACGTGGACGAGCTCGAGGACGGGTCGGCGGCCGTCTCGACGACCACCCACCCCCTGGCTCAGCTCGGCTCGCTCGCCGTGATGGAGGTCTGGTCGGATCCCGCCGAGCGCGCCCAGCTCGCCGAGCTGACCCTCACCCTCGATCTGGGCGCCATGCGCCGCTCGGAGATCGAGCCCGCCCGCTGCGAGGACCCCGACTGCATGGCCGATCACGGCTATTCGGCGACCTCGTTCCCCGATGACCTCACGATCCGGGTCTCGAGGGCCGCCGACGGCGAAGCGGAGCTCGAGGCCGCCTACGCCTTCGCCGAGGCCCTCTCGCAGCGCCTGGGGAACGCGCATGATTGAGGCTCCCGGGTGGGCGGACCTGCCGGGCGCCCAGGATCTGGTCCTCACGGACGTCTTCTCCGCAGCCCTCGCCGCAGTCGAGGGGATGCCCCTCGGGGATGAGCGGGCGCGGATCGGATTGGGGATCGAGGCCGGGGCCGAGCAGGTGCTCCTCATCCTCGTCGACGGCCTGGGCTACCACCCGCTCGTCGACTCCCTCGCCTACGCTCCGACGCTGCGCTCCTTCCGTGAGGACATCCGCGCGATCCACACCGTCGCGCCCTCGACGACAGCGGCGGCGATCACGTCTTTCGGAACCGGGGCGCTTCCTGCGGCGACGCGCATGGTCGGCTACTCGGTGGCGCATGAGGGCCGCGCCATGAACCTCCTCGCCTTCGAGGGCGGGCCGCGGCCGGAGCAGTGGCAGGAGGTGCCGACGCGCTTCGAGCTCCTGGCGGCCCGGGGAGTCGATTCGGTCGTCATCTCACCCGCGTCCTTCGCGGGGTCGGGACTCACCCGAGCGGCGCTGCGCGGTGCGCGGCACAGGGGCGCCTTCTCCTGGGACGACCGCTGCGAGGCGGCGATCCGCGAACTGCGCTCGGGCACCCCCGTCGTCTACCTCTACTGGTCGGAGATCGACCATGCGGGGCACGGCCGCGGCGTGGCCTCCGATGCCTGGACCGCGGCGCTCGAGCATTTCGATGAGGGCCTCGGGCGGCTCCTCATGCGCCTGCCCTCCGGCGTGCGCACCGTCATGACGGCGGATCACGGAATGGTCGATGTGCGCTCTTCGCGATTGCGCGACCTCGCGCGCGAGAGCGCGCTCGCCGAGGACGTCGTCCTCCTCGCGGGGGAGACTCGTGCGCTGCACGTCCACGCGAGGCCCGGGCGTGCGGAGGCGGTGCGCGAACGGTGGCGGGACGTCCTGGGGGACGACGCCTGGGTGCTGGCACCCGATGAGGCCGGCGACCTCCTCGGCGAAGGGCCCGGTCTCGATGAGATCGGTGATGCGTTCGTGTTCATGGCCGGACGCGAGGGCGTCGTCGACTCGCGGGTGCAGCCCTCCGCGATGATCTCCATGCCGGGGGTACACGGCTCGCTCACCCCGGAGGAGATGAGGATCCCCGTCATCCGGCTGAGCTGAGGCCCGCGCTCTGAGGCGAAGCCTGCGGTCCGAGCCGAGGCCGCCGGGGAGCCCTACTGGGGTTTGGCGCCGAAGACGATCTCGTCCCAGCTCGGCACCGAGCGCCGCCGGGACTTCGCCTTCTTCGGCTCCGCCGGCGCCTGGCCGAGGTCCTCCAGGCCCGGAAGGGAGACGTCCTCGTCGAGCGCCGCGTCCTCTTGGGCATCGACCGGGGCCGAGGGGCGCTTGGCGGATGATGCGGGACGGGGGCCGGCGCTCGCCTTGGGGATGCCCGTGGGCGAAGTCGAGGGGGCTTCCCGGCGGTCTTCGCCCTCGTCCTTCGTGCGGGCCTGCGCCAGGGAGTAGATGCGGGCCGAGATCGAGCCCGCGGCGCCCGGGTCCGCCGAGGCCGCGCCTTCGGGGGCCGAGGGACCGGCGCCTTCCATCTCGGCGAGCTCGTCCTCGTCGAGTTCGTACTCGATGTCCTGCCGCTTGCCCCGCGCGGCGTTGAGCTGGTCGATGATCGCCTCGCGCACCCTGACCTCCTCGAGGTCGGCCACGTCCGCCTCGGCCTTGCCCGGGACGGGCAGAGGCGTGAAGATCGAGGCCGCGGGGGTGACCGAGACCGTTTCGGTCAACCACTGGGCCTCTTGATCGACGGCCTCCAGAACACCGGAGGAGGGGAGGAGCCAGTGGGCCCCGTGCTCGGCGGCCCCCTGGATGAAGGTGAGGCAGATCTGCCACGGGCCGTTGGCCTCGCGCTGGGCGGACCAGACGAGCGTGGAGGGATCGACTCCGCGGGCCGCCAGACGATCCACCACGAGGTCGCCCATCGCGGGCCCATCGGTGACTGAGCCGATCGTCGTGGACAGGGCGCGCTGGAGCGCGTAATTCTTCTCGGCGGCGACGGGCGCCTCGTAGCGCGCGATCGCGGCGACCTCCATGCCGTGCCGGACGGCGATGTCCTCGGGGGTGGCGCCCGCGCGGAGAAGGGCCTGGATGTCGCGGGGACGCAGGGCCTGGCGAGCCGGATCGTGCGCGGCCTCGATCCTCGGGCGGTCGCGACGGGCGGCGGCGCGCAGCTCATCGGTGATGGGCGCGACGTATCGCTCGCCCTCGGAATCGAAGAAGACGAGGGACTCCCCGTCGGCGCCGATCCCGAGCAGCTCCAACTCGATCATGAAGACCTCCTCGCAGTACTCCGAGCGAATCGTCTCAGCCCCGCCCCTGTGCGCGGGGCACGTCGTGGGGCGTGTCCGATAATCGGACGCGCCGAGGGGGTGAAAGTCTGACATGCGACCTCGTGGAATGGTATCCTCCCTGCGCCGAAGGAGGGTGACTGGGCCATCGCCCCGGTGCCCGCGAACGCCGGAAGGGGACGACCATGGCGACCGATTACGATGCGCCTCGCAAGAACGATGACGACATCGCCGAGGACTCGATTGAGGAGCTGAAGTCGCGTCGCAACGACGCGGGTTCGCCCGAGATCGAAGAGGACGAGACCGAAGCCGCCGAGAATTTCGAGCTGCCCGGTGCGGACCTGTCCAAGGAGGAGCTGAGTGTCCACGTCGTCCCGAAGCAGGATGATGAATTCACCTGCTCGCTCTGCTTCCTCGTGCATCACGCGTCCCAGCTCGCCTTCACCGACGACGCCGGCCTGCCCGTCTGCACCGAGTGCGCGGGCTGAGGCCGCTTCGATGTTCGGACGCAAATCGCGCGACCGTGCGCGCGCTGAAGCGGTAGAGGCCGTCGCCCCCCTCGCTCCGGCGCGCCTGGATGAGGACGCCGAGATCTGGAACGAACCGGGCCCGCGGAGCGCCGAGGAGGTCGACACCTCGGTCGGCTACGTCGATATGGGCTCGATCCGCATTCCCGCCGTCAAGGGGATGCAGTTGAGGACTCAGGTCGCCGATGACGGCGCCTCGGTCCTGCGCGTCCTCATCGTCCTCGGCGATTCGGGGCTTCAGATCTCCGCGGCCGCGGCGCCCCGATCGGGCGGGGTCTGGGACGAGGTGCGCGCCAAGATCGCCGAGGGCATCGGCGCCGACGGAGGGGCGGTCGAGGCGGTCGAGGGGCGCTACGGCGTCGAGTTGCGCGCGGACATCCCGGTGACGATGCCGGACGGCCGCGCGGCCTCCTCGCGCATGCGGATCATCGGCCGGGAGGGCCCGCGCTGGTTCTCGAGGATCGACATCCTGGGGCCGGCCGCGCTCAATGACGAGGCCGGACGCGAGATCGAGAGGATCATCGACCGGATCGTCATCGTGCGCGACGATCAGCCCAGGGCCCGGCTCGATCTGCTCCCCATCCATGTGCCCGACGCGGCGGTGGAGGCCCCTCATGTCTGAGCGCCCCGACGGTCGTCTCGGCGCGCTGAGGAACCGCATCGTCGAGCACCTCGAGGAGGACAGCCGGCAGGCCGATGAAGCCGCCGATGAGGTGCGTTCGCGCTCGCGCCGGGGAACGACGCCGATCTGCGAGGTGTGCAATCGTCAGAAGGTGACGCTCTACGGCTCCCTCCTGTCGATGACCTTCCCTCCGGCGGGGGCCGAACAGGTCCTCATCGCCACCCTCTACGACGGCACGGGCTCGATCGAGCTCCGGTGGCCGGGCCGTCGCTCGATCCCGGGGCTTTCCGTGGGAGAGCACATCGAGGTCGAGGGCACCGCCGGCATTCAGGGGGATCACCTCACGATCATCAATCCGCTCTACCGGATCATCGCGACGGAGGGCTCATGAGGGGGGAGCGCCGGTCCGCGCCCGCGGTGCCGATGTGGGCCAGGAGCCTCGACGAGGACGACTTCTCCTTCCGCTCCGCCGTCGGCGGCCCCCGCGGCGTCGTCGAATCGATCCTCCCGGGCCTCATCTTCGTCATCCTGTACGTCATCACGAGCAACGTGATCGTGTCCTCGCTGGTCGCCGGGGGATCGGCCCTGATCGCCGTCGTCGCGGCGCTCATCGGGCGCACCGGTGTCCAGCAGGCCCTGACCGGCTTGCTCGGCGTCGCGATCGGCGTCGCGTGGGCGCTCATCACGGGACGGGGCGAGAACTTCTACGCCTGGGGCCTGCTGACTTCGGCTCTGTTCCTCCTCGGCATCCTCGCTTCGCTCGCGCTGAGGGCGCCCCTCGTGGCGGTCGTCCTCGGGCTCTTCCGCGGATACGGGTCCGACTGGCGCGAGGACCCGGCCCGGCGTCCGCTCGTACGGCGCTGCCGGAGCCTCACCTGGATGTGGGCGGGCATGTTCGCGCTGAGACTGGCGGTCCAGGTGCCGCTGTGGGCGATGGGCGCGGTCGCAGAACTGGGGGTCGCCAAGCTCGTCCTGGGCGTTCCGCTGTTCGCCCTCGTGTGCTGGGCGACGTGGATCGGCCTGCGCCCCTTCCACGACGATGAGCCGAGGGAGCCCGCTCGGAGCTGACCGCCCCTGCGCCTGAGCGCTCTCAGTCCTGAGGCGCTTGCCCGGTTTCCTCCTCGGCCCGCGAGGGCGCGGCGACGATGCCGGTCAGGGCGGCGAGGGCGGAGCCCTCGGTGTCGGAGACGAGGAGGAGCAGCTCGTCCCCGGCTTCGAAGAGATCATCCGGGGAGGGGGTGATCGGCCTGCCATCGCGGAGGATCGCGGTGAGCACGGTCCTCGGCGGGAAGTCGACCTCGACGATGCGCTTGCCCAGCACCTGCGAGGCCTGCGGCAGGACGATCGCGTACATCGACACGTCGGCCGAATTGAAGGAGAAGAGCCGCACGGGGATCCCCGTCGACACGGCTTCTTCGACCAGCGCCGTCATGATCCTGGGCGTGGATACGGAGACATCGACGCCCCATGAGCCGTCGAAGAGCCACTCGTTCTTCGGGTTGTTGAGGCGCGCGACGACTTTGGGAACGGCGAACTCCGTCTTGGCGAGCAGCGAGATCACCAGGTTCGCCTTGTCGTCCCCGGTCGCGGCGACCATGACATCGGCGTCGGCGACTCCGGCGTCGGCGAGGGCGTCGGGGGAGCAGGCGTCGGCGAGCACCCAGTCGGCGTCCGCGACGGACGCGACCCTGAGCTTGTCGGGCTGGTTGTCGATGAGCGTGCACTCGTGGCCGTGGTCGAGGAGTTCGAGTGCGACGGAGCGGCCGACCGAGCCGGCGCCCGCGATGACGATCTTCATGTCAGTCCTCGATTCTCGGGTCGGAGGTGAGCAGGGACCTCAGCTTCGTCGATTCCTTGCCGGCGATGGCGAAGTAGAGCTGGTCGTGCTCTTGGACGACGAGGTCGGAGCGCGCGGGCGTGACGACGCCGAGCCGTGAGACGAAGGCGATGCGCTCGCCGGTGAGCTCCTCCACGACGGGGAAGGGGAGCCCGTACCAGGAGACTTCGGGCGTGGCCGTCACCAGGGACACTTCGCCGGTCGGATGGGTCCACGTCACCGCGGCGTCGGGTGGGAGCATGCGTCGCATGACCGAATCGACGGTGCGCTTGACCGAGGCGACCGTGGGGATCCCGAGGCGCTCGTAGACGTGGGCCCGGGAGGGGTCGTAGATCCTCGCCACCACGTGCTCGATCTGGAAGACCTCCTGGGCGATGCGCGCGGCGATGATGTTCGAGTTGTCGCCGCTCGAAACCGCTGCGAAGGCGTAGGCGTCCTTGATGCCGGCCTGGCGCAGGGCGCCGCGGTCCATGCCGACCCCGGTGACCCTCCTGCCGGAGAAATCCGCGGGAAGACGATTGAAGGCCTTCGGGTCCATGTCGATGACCGCGACCGAATGTCCGTCGGCGTCGAGCCGAGTTGCGATGAGCGAGCCGACTCGGCCGCACCCCATGATGACGAAATGCACGAGGCTAACGGTAGCCCTCAAGCGCGACGGACTCCAACGCCCGGGGCGCGCAGAGGCGGGCGCGCCCCGGGAATGCGGGACCCGGCCGCGACTGGGCTAGTCTTGCTGCGTGCTTTCACACGTTCTGGCTCGAGGCAAGCGCATCCTCATCGGTCGGCCCATGAGGTCGGATGCCGCAGGGCATCAGCTGCTGCCCAAGCGGATCGCGCTGCCGATCTTCGCCTCGGACGCGCTCTCCTCCGTCGCCTACGCCCCCGACGAGATCCTCCTCACCCTGGCGCTTGCTGGCGGCATGGCCGCCTTGCAGTCGATCTGGGTCGGAGTGGTGGTCGCCTGCGTCCTCGCGGTCGTCGTCCTGTCCTACCGGCAGACGGTGTACGCCTACCCCTCGGGCGGGGGCGATTACGAGGTCGTCACGACGAACCTCGGGCGCACGTGGGGGCTCGTCGTCGCCGCCGCGCTCCTCGTCGACTACATCCTCACGGTCGCGGTCTCGATCTCCTCGGGGGCGGCCTATCTCACGACTGCGGTTCCCTTCCTCGCGGGCAATGAGGTCCTCATCGCCGTGGGGCTTGTCGTGATCCTCGCCATGCTGAACCTCCGGGGGACGAAGGAGGCGGGCGGCGCATTCGCCGTGCCGACCTACGTCTACATGTTCGCGATCGCGCTCATGATCGTCGTGGGCGCGGTGGAGTTCTTCACCGGCACCCTGGGCACGGCCCCGACCGCCCGCTACGAGTTGCTCCCGGCTCACGGCTACGCCGACGGTCTCGTGGGGCTGGGAGGGGCCTTCCTCCTCATGCGCGCCTTCTCCTCCGGATGCGCGGCCCTGACCGGGGTGGAGGCCATTTCCAACGGCGTTCCCATGTTCAGGCGCCCCAAGTCGAAGAACGCGGCGGCGACCCTCGCCCTTCTCGGCGGAATCGCCGCGACGATGATGCTCTCGATCCTCCTGCTTTCGCGGGCCAGCGGCGTGAAGATCGTGGAGGACCCTGCGACTCAGCTCCTGCTCGACGGCGCGCCCGTCGGCGAGGACGTGACCGTCCAGCCCGCGATCGGGCAGATCGCCTCGGCCGTCTTCGGCTCCGGCTCGCCGCTCTTCCTCCTCGTCACGACGGTGACGGGCCTCATCCTCGTCCTCGCGGCGAACACCGCGTTCAACGGCTTCCCGACCCTCGCCTCGGTGCTCTCCAAGGATTCGTTCCTGCCGCGCCAGCTGTACAAGCGCGGCGACCGTCTCGCCTACTCCAACGGGATCGTCGTCCTCTCCCTCGCGGCGATCATCCTCATCATCGCCTTCAGGGCGGAGACGACCAGGCTGATCCAGCTGTACGTGGTCGGCGTCTTCGTCTCCTTCACACTGTCCCAATTGGGGATGGTGAGGCACTGGAACCGCGCTCTGCGCTCCCGTCAGTCCGGGATTGAAAGGGGAGCGGTCCTGCGTTCGCGGGCCGTGAACATCATCGGATTCATGATGACCGGGGTGGTCCTCCTCATCGTCCTCATCACGAAGTTCGCCCACGGGGCCTGGATCACCCTCATCATGATCGGCGTTGTCTTCCTCATCCAGTTGGGGATCAGCCACCACTACCGGACGATCCGCTCCCAGCTCCGCGTCGACGACTGGTCGGCGAAGCGCGCCCTGCCGACCAGGGTCCGCGCCCTCGTTCTCGTCTCGGGCCTGTCGAAGCCGTCCATGCGCGCCGTCGCCGCGGCTCGCGCATCCCATCCCTCCGCCTTGGAACTGGTGAGCGTGGTGGCCGACGCTCAGGAGGAGGCGAAGATCCGCAAGGAGTGGGAGGAATCCGGGCTGCCGATTCCGCTCACTCTCCTGTCGAGCCCCTATCGCGATCTCAACCAGGTCGTGCTCCAGTACGTGCGCGGCCGGAGGAGGCGTTCACCGGGGGAGATGCTCATCATCTACATGCCCCAGTTCATCGTGCGGCACTGGTGGGAGAACATCATGCACAATCAGACGGCGGGCAGGCTGCGCCGCGCCCTCGTGAATGTGCCGGGCGTCGTCATCACGACGGTGCCGTGGAAGCTCGGCGAGGACGCCGAGGTGGAGGGCCGCCAGCTCATCAACGATCCGTTCAAGCGGACGGATAATCGCGTTGGCGCTCACGACTTCAAGAAGGACGAAGGATGAAGAAGCCCCGGTACGCGAAGAGGATGAGCGCGATCGACGAGGAGGTCCTCGAACTCGTCGTCGGGGAGCCCGCGCACGGCGGGGCCTGCGTCGCCCGCGACGGCGACGGCCGCGTCGTCTTCGTCCGTCATGCGCTTCCCGGCGAGAGGGTCCGGGCGCGGGTCACTTCTGCGCGTTCGCGCCTGGCGTGGGCCGATGCCGTCGAGGTCCTCGAGGCCTCGGCCGACCGTCAGGAGTCGGTGTGGCCGCAGGCGGGTCCCGGGGGCGTCGGCGGCGGCGAACTCGCCCACGTCGTCCCGGCGGCGCAACGGGCGTGGAAGCAGACGGTGATCGAAGGGCAGCTGCGCAGGGTCGGCGGTCCCGCGCTCTTCGATGCGATCGCGGCGCTCGGCGGCGTGCGGGTGCGGCCCGCGCCGGGGGACGAGGAAGGATCCCTGCTTCATCGCCGCGCCCGGATCGAAGCGGTCGTCGATCGGCAGGGCCGTCCTGGGATGCACCGCTACCGGGCCGATGAGATCGTTCCGCTCGACTCGATGCCGCTCGCGGCCGAGGCGATCGAGGAGCTCGGCTTCTGGGGGGAGGCGACCTCCTGGTCGGACCTTCTCAGACCGGGTGATCGGGTGCGCATGGTCGCGCCCGGCGGCCAGTCCCCGCTCGTCGTCACGCCGCGCGCCTCGTTCAACGCCCTCGGCGAGGAGGTCGAGATCGCGAGGCTGCAGTGGACGGTCGATGTGATGGGCTCCGAATACGTCTACGGGGTGCGCCCGACCGGGTTCTGGCAGACGCACGTCCGCGGCGCATCGGTGCTCGCGAACGCGGTCATGCGGGCGGCCCGGCCCTGCGACGGTGAGCGCGTCATCGAGCTGTACGCGGGAGCGGGCCTGTTCTCGGTGCCCATCGCCGAGGCGATCGGCGCTCGGGGGCGTCTGGTGACCCTCGAGGGCGACGAGGGCGCAGTGGCCGATGCCGGGGAGAATCTTGCGGCTTACGGCTGGGTCGACGCCTACGTCGGCGAAGTCGACGCCTCCGGCGTTTTTGAGCTGTCCGGTGAGCTGGAGGGGTCGGCGGATCTCGTGGTCCTGGATCCGCCGAGGTCCGGGGCCGGGCGCGAGGTCTGCGCATCGCTCGCACGTCTCGGTGCGGAGCGGATCGTCCTCGTGTCCTGCGATCCCGCGGCCGGAGCCCGGGACCTGCGCGAGCTGATGGACGCCGGCTACGAGGTGCGCTCCTTCGAGGCGTGGGACCTCTTCCCGCACACGCATCACGTCGAGACGGTTGCTGTTCTATCTCGGAAATCTGCATCGAAGTCTTTCATACCGGTTTCCATCAGTCCGAAGGACATGGGGCTGTCCAAGGAGAAGGACCAGCCGACGTACGCGAACATCCGCGATTACGTCCAGAAAACGCACGGCATGAAGGTCAGCTCCCTGTACGTCGCGCAGATTAAGGTCGAGTGCGGACTGGAAACGCAGGCTGACAGGTCAGGCGACAAGAAGCAACCGAAGTGCCCGCCTGAAAAGCGCGAGGCGATTCTGGATGCGTTCAGACACTTTGGCATGATTGATTAACACCCACCGAGGGGCTTTGCGAAAAAAAATTTTCTAACTCATTTTCTCGCGAAGCCCCTCTATCACGTCCAGAAGGACAATATCTGTCTGATTCACCACTATCACAGGCAAAGAAATACGCCCAAACGTGTAAGTTTCTGTTGACAGATGACAATATGCGTCGTATAATAAAGACAACAAGATGAAAGAGGAAACGAAACATCTTGAGCCACCGAAAGGTTGGCACTGTTCCTTGAAAAATGAATAGCAACAAAGATTCGTGAGCATAAGTTCCTTAGCAGGCAACGTCAATAAGCCCTGCACAAGCCATAGACCGTGACGGGTTTATGGTGACGGAGCACAGCGTCAAAGTGGGTTCACTGTTCGCCCGATACCGAGCGGATATAACTTGCACGATTCCACATACACAAAGTGAGAAGCGGCGAATCCGAGTTGTGGCATATGGATTTATTTGAGGCTTCGGTAGTTTGTGTGACAAGGGGCTAGCCTAGGCAGCAACGCTCTTCGCTCCCTTCACGCCCTTCTTCCTCGCCTTCACCGGGCGACCCGGGAGCTGGGGCTGGCAGTCGCCGCACCTGAGCATGAGCAGGGCC
>NZ_JBNOYB010000008.1:0-2876 GCF_050312375.1 Schaalia sp. | reverse complement strand
GCCCTTCTCCATGACGACGACGTCGTCGGCGATCTGGCGGACCACCGCGAGGTCGTGCGTGATGAAGAGGTAGGACAGGCCGAGCTGGGCCTGCAGGTCGTTGAGCAGGTAGAGGATCTGGTTCTGCACGAGCACGTCGAGGGCCGAGACGGCCTCGTCGAGGACGATGACCTCCGGGTTGAGCGCGAGGGCGCGGGCGACGGCGACGCGCTGGCGCTGACCGCCGGAGAGCTCGTCGACGGCACGGTCGGCGAGATCGGCGGTCCGCGTCGCGAGGAGGGCCTCTTCGACGATGCGCTCGTCGGCGCCGCTGCGCCTGCCGAAGAGCCCCTCGTGGGGGTGGCGTCCGCGGGCGACGAGATCGGCGACGGCGATGCCCTCGGGGGCGAGGGGGTGCTGCGGGAGCAGTCCCAGCCGGGTGGCGAGTTCACGCGTCGGGAGGGAGGAGATCCTCTCCCCGTCGAGGAGGACGGCGCCATCGATGGGCGCGAGGACGCGGGCCGCGGTCTTGAGGAGGGTCGACTTCCCGGAGGCGTTCGCCCCGATGATCGCGGTGATCCGACCGGTCGCGATCTCGAGGTCGACGCCGTGGACGACCTCGCGCTTCCCGTATCCGGCGACGAGGGCGCGGGCCGCGAGTTCACGCGGGGTCGCCCGGTCTTCGCCTCCGAGGTCGGGCGCGCGATCTTCGGGGGCGGCGGGTGCGGAGCGGCCGCCCGAGGGGAGAGGGGCGGACGGGGCGCGCAGGGCGATCATGCGAGTCCTCCTTTCCGGTTGAGGGCGATGATCTGGAGAAGGAGGGCGGGGGCTCCGATGATGCCGGTGACGACGCCGACCGGCAGGACGCTCCAGAAGAGGTGCTGGCCGGCGATGTCGGCGGCGAGGACGAGGGCGGCGCCGACGAGTCCGGATTCGATGAGGAGGGCCGAGTCGTTCGGTCCGACGAGGCGCGTCGTGATCGGTCCGGCGAGGAAGGCGACGAAGGCGATCGGCCCGGTCGTCGCGGCGGCGAAGGAGGAGAGTCCGACGACGGCGAGGAGGACGAGGAGCCTCGACCTCGGAACGTCGACGCCGAGTCCGATCGCCGTGTCGTCGCCGAGGCGGAGGAGTTCGAGCTCGCGTCCGAGCAGGATGAGCGGGACGCCGAGGAGGAGGAGCGCGCCGCCCAGGAGCGGCGCCTGATCCCAGGAGGCGGAGGCGAGCGAGCCCGAGAGCCAACGCATCGCCTCGGGGAGGTCCTGAACCTTCGCACGGAGCTGGACGTAGTTCGTCACGGCGGTGAACATCGCGGAAGCCCCGATGCCGATGAGGACGATGCGGCCGCCCTGGGAGCCGTCGCGTCCGGCGAGGGCGAGGATCGCGAGGGCGACGCCGAGCCCGACGCCGAGGGCGAGGATGTTGACGGCGATGCCGGACCAGCCCCACAGGAGGATCGCGACGACGGCCGCGGCGCTCGAGCCGCTCGTCACGCCGATGACGTCGGGGCTCGCGAGTTGGTTGCGGAGCATCGTCTGGGAGGCGCGCCCGCCGATGCCGAGGGCGGCTCCGGCGAGGAGGGCGATGAGGACGCGCGGGAGTCGCAGCTCCCCGATCGCGAAGGCGGCTCCCGGGGCGTCACGCCCTGTGAGGACGGCGAAGACCTCCATGACCGCGTACCAGCGCTCGCCCCAGGCAAGGTCGACGGCGGCGAGGACGAGGAGGGCGAGGAGGAGCGCGGCGCCGACTCGGCGGCGGCGCGCCTCACGGCGGGCGCGTCCGGCGCGGATGGAGTCGGCGACGGGCGCGGGCGCCTCGTCCGGCGCGTCCTGCGCTCCGGTACGGGCCTCGAGGACTGCGGCGTTCATCGGGCGACCGCCTTCGCGCGGCGGACGACGAGGACGAGGATCGGCGCTCCGATGAAGGCGGTGACGACTCCGACCGGGATCTCCGAGGGGGCGATGAGGATGCGCCCGGCGACATCGGCGAAGAGGAGGAGGGCGGCGCCGCCGAGCGCGGACAGGCCGAGGAGGGGGAGGTGACGGGCCCCGGTGAAGGGGCGCAGCGCGTGGGGGACCATGAGTCCGACGAAGGAGATCGGTCCTGCGAGGGCGGTGACGGAGGCGGCGAGGAGGACGGCGGCGAAGCCGGCTCCGGCCTTCGTCGCGCCGACGCGGACGCCGAGCCCGGTCGCAGCCTCATCGCCGAGGGCCAGGAGGTCGAGCGGGCGGGCCAGGAGGAGGACGAGGAAGGCCCCGAGGACGAGGAGGGGCGCGATCGTCATGATCGCGGACCATGTCCCGCGTCCGAGGGATCCGACCTGCCAGAAGCGGAATGCCTCGAGTCCCTGGGCGCGCGGCAGCATGATCGCCGAGACGAGGGAGGACATCGCAGCCGAGGTCGCGACTCCGGCGAGCGCGAGGGAGAGCGCAGTGGAGCCGCCCGGCCCGATCGTGCTGATCGCATGGACGAGGAGGGCGGCGAGCAGGCCTCCGAGGAGGGCGAGGAGCAGGTAGTCCGAGAGGCGGTGGGCGCCGAGGAAGGCGATGCCGATGACGACGGCGAGCGCGGATCCAGAGTTCACGCCGAGGACGCCCGGGTCGGCGATGGGATTGCGCGTGAGCGATTGGAGGAGTGCTCCGGACACGGCGAGGGCGGCGCCGACGAGGAGGGCGATGACGGTCCGGGGGATCCGCTCGCGGACGGCGAGGGCGCCGATCTCCTGGGAGGTTCCGGTGATGCCGGCGAGGATCTCGTCGGGGCTCACCGCTCTTGCGCCGAAGGCGAGGGAGGAGGCGGCGCCGAGGAGGACGAGGCCGAGGCCGAGCGCCGCGAGGGCGCCGACCCCGATGCGGCTCCGGCGCGAATGCGCCGCGCCCGCGGGCGCCCCGGTCGCGGGC
>NZ_JBNOYB010000007.1:0-9837 GCF_050312375.1 Schaalia sp. | reverse complement strand
TTGTTGGCGGAGGGGGCAACCCCATAAGGCGGGGTCATGCGCGTTCCCCTTCTCCTCGCGGGCCGTGAAGGCGGCAACAAGTCGGTCAGAGAGGATGCGCCTTGTGGGGTGTGCTGGCTACAAGTCGGTCAGCGGGGGTGGGGTTCCTGCGGGTTGCTGGCTACAAGTCGGTCAGTAATCGGCTGATTCACCTCTTTTTTGCTCGAAACCTCCCTTGACTCTCCGAGTTGTTGTCGGGGTCGGGGCGTGTCATGTCCGAGTTGTGGTCAGCGGGGATCGGTCGGGTGTCCGAGTTGTTGCCGGGGGTGAGGGGTGTTGTGTGCGAGTTGTGGTCAGCGGGGATCGGTCGGGTGTCCGAGTTGTTGCCGGGGACGAAACGAAGCTCGGACTCAGTGGAGTGAGGCGTCCGCGTCGACGAACCCGCATTCGTGGAAGACGACTTCCAGGCCTGCACGGGTCGGCGCGCAGCAGAAGAGCCCGGCGCGAACGGGTGCGGTCGGTGTCCACGGCGCGACTCTCAGCAATGAGAGGGGCTGGCCGTCGACGCCTGCACGCAGGGTGACGGCATCGCCCGCCCATGAGGCGCGGAGCCGCACTTTGCGGCCAGCGAGATCCGGTCGAGGAGCGACGGACCAATCGGACATTCCCCGAGTGACGACAGCCCCGAGCTGGGGCGCACCGTCAGCGAATTCGACCCCGGCCTTCAGCCATTCCTCCGGGCCGGATTCGATGAACAGGCCGGCCTGGTCGAATTGCTCGGAGTAGTCGACCGTGAAGACGACTTCCAGCGCGCGCGGTGCTTCGACAGGAGCGACGAGGGCGTGAGCCGAGTCATGGATGAATCCGTAGGAAGTGATTCGCCAAGCGTCTGAGCCCTCTTCGGCGCCCACGATGAGGTCGCCTGAAGGAGTCGAGTGAAGCGAGAGAGGAGGGCGGGTCCATGTCCCGGACCACTGCGCTGCGCGCTTCACGTACGAACGACTTTCGGATGTCATGGCACGAGTATCGCAGAGCCTTGGATCGGGCCCTGGGATGACTTTCGGACCGGGGTCTGGAGTGGGGCCTGACGAGCCCGGATCGGGTGCTCGGGACGAATCCCGGATCGGGGGTTGAAGAGGATTTTCGGATCGAGTCTGAGACGACTCCCGGATCGGTGCTTGAGCCGACTTCCGGATCGGGGTCCGAGCCGACTCCCGGATCGGGGATCTGAGACGAAGCTTCGACGCTTGCACTCACACATCCGAGGAGCCCACACCTTTGGGGTGCTTCGCGCGGGTGAATCCGACCTGTTTGGGTACTCCCCCAAAGACCGTTTCTGTGCGATCGTTGCCGTACGTTCGACGACGAGTGCGAAGGAGCCCATCATGAGCGATGATCCGATGACGAACCCGGGCGGCTCGGGCGAGCCCGAAGGAGAGGGGCCTCAGTCATCGATGCCTCCGATCGGGCAGCAGAATCCTCCCGGATTGGCCGATGCGGCGCCCGCTCCTCAGGAACCGCTCCCGCCCGTGCCCTACGCGCAGCAGGCGGCGGGGACTCAGGCCTCCCCCTATGGAGCGCCGCCCGCGCAAGCGACTCCGCCGCCCTACCTCCAACAGCCTCCGATGCCTCAGCAAGGAGGAGTCCCGCCCCAGGGGCCACCGGCCTTCCAGCCCGTTCCGCCCGTTCAGCAGCCCGGAATGCCTCAGCAAGCCGACATGCCTCAGCAGACGGCCCCTCAGCAACCCCCGATGCCGAACACGCCCTACGGTCAGCCTGCCCAGGCTCCGCAGGCCGGAGCAACGGCCCAACAGCCCGCCGTGCCTCCTCACGTACGAGCTTCCGCTCCGCCCGCGGGCGGTCCTCCCTACGTTCATCAGCAGGGCTACCCGCAACCGGGATTCCAGGGCTCGCAGCCCCCGACTCGGCCCTTCGGTCAGCAGATGCCCGGCGCGCCCCTGCCTCCCGGCGGGGCCGTACCGTCCGCCCCGATGATGCCCCCGGCCGACGGCACGGGCGGCGCCCTCGGGAAGAAGGGCGTAGCGGGCTACATCGTCATCGCTCTGCTCCTCATCCTCATGCTCGTCTTCGGCCTCAAGGGCTGCGCCGATGTGAAGCAGTCCGCCGAAGCGCCGATCGACGTCCCGATCATCGATCCTGAGCCCGCCCCCGATCCCGGACCCTCTCAAGACGGGGACTCGAGGGAGAAGCTGATGACCGGGCAATTCCCCGCAGGATACGAATTCAACCTCTTCGAGGAGATGAGGCTGGGCCCCTGGCGCATCCAGTACCAGGGCGTGACGCCGAATGCGATGGGAGTCGTCGAGTCCTCGCTGGAGTCGGGCATGACCTGCGCCCTCGTGAGGGTTCAGGTCGCCTACGAGGGCGAGGTCGCCGAGGGCGAGGACTACTACGACGCCCTCGACATCACCTACGTCCTCAAGGACGGCACGGAGATCGAATTCTGGCAGTCGAGGAATCTGGCACCCCATGATCTCCTCGCTTTCGAGAACTACGTGCTCAAGCCGGGCGAGGCCCGAAGCGGCGAATTCATCTTCGACGTGCCCCTCGACTCGGTGCCGGACAAGGTCCGTTTCACGCTGGTCGGAGGGGAGTCCAAGGAATTCCCGCTGCCGACGAGCCTCGATTGATGCTTCTCCGCCTCCCGGTCGATGGAGTGCACGGCCGGGAGACGGAGATTCTCGCGCCCTCGCCTGCGCGCAATCGCGGGCCGAGGGCATGTCCTGCGGGCAAGAGGAAGCATCGTCGGACGGCGAACGCCTCGGTGATGATCTTGTCGACCACGCTCCGCGAGCAAAGGGAAAAAGCGGCGGGCGAAGGTCGGGATCGGCAGACGCCCTAGCGCCCTTCCCGCCCCGCCCCGAAGGACGACTCCCGCCCCGCCCCGAACGGCGCTGAAAGAGCGGGAATATGTGCGCCGGGTGTGAACGCGGGCGCTTTTCCCGCTGATCGCAGTCGATCACATCCCTTCCGTCTCGGGACGTTTTCACACGTGAGCGTCGATGCGCCATAGACTGCCCATGACTCAATCGCGCCAGAAGTCTCAGGCAGAACGGAACGACATGGGCATCGAACTCGGTCAGACGATCGTCTCGACTGGAAACACTCGCATCGGCGTCCTCACCTCCGGTGGCGACGCACAGGGAATGAACGCGGCCGTGAGGGCCGTCGTGAGGACGGCGCTCGCGGTCGGTGCGCGCCCCTTCGCCGTGATGGAGGGCTGGGCCGGAGCCGTCAAGGGCGGCGAGGCGATCAAGGAACTCCAATGGTCCGACGTGTCGAGCATCCTCGCAGAGGGCGGCACCGTGATCGGAACCGCGCGCTGCCCGGAGTTCAGGGATTACGAAGGACGCCACGCGGCGGCCCGCAATCTCATCGAACGGGGCATCGACCGCCTGGTCGTCATCGGCGGCGACGGCTCGCTGTCGGGCACGGACGAGTTCCGGGGCGAATGGTCCCAGCACATGCGCGAGCTCGTCGACGAGGGCGCGATCCCCCAGGAGGTCGCCGATGAGCACCCGGCGCTCATGGTCGTCGGCCTCGTCGGCTCGATCGACAACGACATGGTCGGAACCGACATGACGATCGGCGCGGATACGGCGCTCCACCGCATCGTCGACGCGATCGACCAGCTCACCAGTACCGCGGCCTCCCACCAGCGGACCTTCGTCGTCGAGGTGATGGGGCGCCACTGCGGCTACCTGCCCCTCATGGCCGCGGTCGCCGGCGGCGCTGACTACGTGTTCAC
The DNA here is from genome assembly GCF_050312375.1 of Schaalia sp. Taxonomy (NCBI): domain Bacteria; kingdom Bacillati; phylum Actinomycetota; class Actinomycetes; order Actinomycetales; family Actinomycetaceae; genus Schaalia; species Schaalia sp. Next base: position 6,089 of record NZ_JBNOYB010000007.1, on the reverse strand, counting down.
CCCCGAGGACCCGGTGGGGCCCGGCTGGGAGGACGATCTCGCCGAGCACCTGCGCCTCGGACGCGAAGCGGGCCGTCGCGAGTCGATCGTCCTGGTCGCCGAGGGCGCGACCGACCGCGAGGGCAATCTGCTCACCACGCAGCACATCGCCGACACCATCACGGACAAGACGGGCGAGGACGCCCGCGTCACGATCCTCGGACACGTCCAGCGCGGCGGATCGCCCTCGGCCTACGACCGCTGGATGTCGACACTGCTCGGTTACGCCGCCGTCCAGGAGATCCTCTCCACGGGCCCCGAGGACGTGCCGTGCATTCTGGGCGTGCGCCACAATCGCGTGACGCGGATCCCGCTGATGAAGGCCGTTCGGGATACGAGGGCGGTCAAGGACCTGATCGCGGCGGGCGATTTCCCGGCCGCTCAGGCGAGCCGAGGCACATCCTTCACGACGATGGTCGAGATCAACCGGATCTTGTCGACCCCGCCGCAGATCACCCCGGTTCCCGAGGGCTCGCGCAAGCGCATCGGCGTCCTCCATGCGGGCGGCCTCGCCCCCGGCATGAACACGGCCGCCCGGGCCGCCGTCCGTCTCGGCATCGCGCGCGGCTGGACGATGCTCGGCGTCAACGGGTCCTGGAGGGGCCTGGCCGATAACGACGTCCGAGAGCTCACCTGGGCGGACGTCGAGGGCTGGGCCTTCAAGGGAGGCGCCGAACTCGGCACCCGTCGTGAGGTCCCCGAGGTCGAGCAGTACTACGCCCTCGGCCGCGCCATCGAACGCAACGGCCTCGACGCCCTCGTCGTCATCGGCGGTCTGAACGCCTATCTCGCCGTGAAGGCGATGATGGACGAGCGCGATCGCTACCCGGCCTTCCGCATCCCGATCGTCCTCATCCCGGCGTCGATCGACAACAACCTGCCGGGCTCGGAGCTGTCGATCGGCGCGGACACCGCGATCAACAACGCGACCTGGGCGCTCGACCGGATCAAGGAGTCGGCGGCTGCGACCAGGCGCTGCTTCGTCGCCGAGATCATGGGCAGGCGATGCGGCTACCTCACGCTCATGTCCTCCCTGTCGTCCGGGGCCGAGTACATCTACCTCAACGAGGACGAGGTCGACCTCGAGTCGATCGCGCAGGATTCGAAGCGCATGGTCGAGTCCTTCGCCGGGGGGCGCAGGCTGTTCCTCGTCCTCGTCAACGAGGCCGTGTCGAAGTTCTACGACCGGGAGTTCCTGGCCTCCGTCTACGAAGCGGAGTCCGGCGGCGTCTACGACGTCCGCCACTCGGCACTGGGGCACCTCCAGCAGGGCGGGGCTCCGAGCCCCTTCGACAGGCTCCTGGCGACCCGGCTCGCGAACCGCGCGCTCGAGCACTTGCACAACCAGTTCACCCGCGGCGAGTCCGAGGGCGTCTACATCGGCCAGGTGGGCAATCGGATCGAGGCGCGCCTCGTGAAGAACATGTTCGACGATCTCGACATCGTGAACAGGCGGCCCTTCGACCAGTGGTGGCGCGAACTCACCCCCGTCCAGCGGATCGTGTCGATGAAGGACTGCGGGACTCCCGCGTCGGCGATCACGATCGCCTCATCCGAGGCCTAATAGACTCGACCCTCGAGGAAACCTCCAAGAACAGGAGCATCATGACCGATATCCCGGCGATCGATCCGATGACGACGCCCGCGTGGGAGGCGCTCGACGCGCGTGCCGACGCTTTCGACCCCGACCTGCGGGCCTGGTTCGCGGCCGACCCGAAGCGGGCGGCCACGTGGACGCGCGATGCAGCCGATCTGCATGTCGACCTCTCGAAGAATCTCATCGACGAGGACGTGCTCGCCGAGCTGCTGGCGCTCGCCGAGCAGACGGGCGTGCTGGATCTGCGCGACCGCATGTTGGCGGGCGAGCACATCAATGTCACCGAGGACCGGGCAGTCCTCCACACGGCGCTGCGGCGCTCGGCCGAGGATTCGCTCGAGGTCGACGGCCAGGACGCGATCGCCGATGTCCACGAGGTCCTCGCGAAGGTCTACGACTTCGCCGACCGCGTGCGCTCGGGCGAATGGACGGGCATCACCGGCAAGCCGGTCGAGACCATCGTGAACGTCGGCATCGGCGGTTCCGACCTCGGCCCGGTCATGGCGTACGAGGCGCTCAAGCCCTTCGTCCGAGAAGGCCTCGAGTGCCGTTTCATCTCGAACATCGACCCCACGGATGCGGGCGAGACGACGAAGGGCCTCGATCCTGAGACGACTCTCGTCATCGTTGCCTCCAAGACCTTCACGACCCTCGAGACGATCACGAACGCGAAGGTCGTGCGCGAGTGGTTCCTCGGCGCGCTGCGCGAACGCGGCCTGGCGACCGACGAGGCGGGGGAGAAGGAGGCGATCGCGAAGCACTTCGTCGCCGTCTCGACCGCTTTGGACAAGGTCGCCGAGTTCGGCATCGATCCGAACAACGCCTTCGGCTTCTGGAGCTGGGTCGGCGGTCGCTACTCCGTGGATTCGGCGGTCGGCACCTCCCTCGCCCTCGCGATCGGTCCGGATGGCTTCGAGGACTTCCTCGCCGGTTTCCGCGCGATGGACGAGCACTTCGCGACCGCTGCGCCCTCGGATAACGTCCCGCTGCTCATGGGCCTGCTCAACGTCTGGTACTCGAACTTCCTCGGCGCCGACACCCACGCGGTCCTGCCCTACTCGCAGTACCTGCACCGTTTCCCGGCCTACCTTCAGCAGCTCACGATGGAGTCGAACGGCAAGTCGGTGCGCCGCGACGGCGCGCCCGTGACCTACGACACGGGCGAGGTCTTCTGGGGGGAGCCCGGCACGAACGGCCAGCACGCCTTCTACCAGCTCATCCACCAGGGCACGCGGATGGTCCCGGCCGACTTCATCGCCTTCGCGAATCCGGCGTGGCCCTTCAAGGAGGGTGAGAAGGACATGCACGAGCTGTTCCTCTCGAACTTCCTCGCGCAGACGAAGGCCCTCGCCTTCGGCAAGACCTCCGAGGAGGTGCGTGCGGAGGGGACGCCCGAGCACATCGTGTCGGCGCGCGTCTTCACGGGCAACCGTCCGACGACTTCGATCATGGCGCCCTCGCTCACCCCGCGCGTCCTCGGCGAGCTCATCGCCCTGTACGAGCACATCACCTTCGTCCAGGGCGCCGTGTGGGGGATCGACTCCTTCGACCAGTGGGGCGTCGAGCTCGGCAAGGTGCTCGCGCTCCAGATCCTCCCGGCGATCGAGGGCGATGCGGATGCCCTGGCCGGACAGGATCAGTCGACGAAGGCGCTCATCGAGTACTACCGGGCGAATCGGGACTGATCGGACGAAGCCCGGCTCGAACTGAAGGTGCGGGTGGCCTTCCCCAGGCGGGGAGGCCACCCGCATTGCGCGTCCGGTCTTCGATCATGCGCCCGCTCTTCGCCCGTGCGCATGGCCGTCGATCGTGCCCGCTCTTCGAAGGGGGCCGCTCGGGGGCGGCGGGGCCTTCCGGGCACCTTCCGGGATTCTCAGCGGGCTGTCAGACCTCGAAGAGTCTGCCGGACCCGTTCATCAGACCCCGAAGGCCGTCAGATCCCGATCGGGCCGAGGGGCTCGAGAACGATCGTCGACGCGGAGGCGGATTCGGGGACGGCCTGCGCGGCGAGCCGCTCGTTCCGGTGCGCATGCAGCGACTCCGGCGAGCGCTGCGCGTCAAGGCGCCGCTTCGCCTCCTCCACATCGAAATCCGCCGCGGGCCACTTCGGGTCGATCTCCTCGAGGGCGCGGACGAGGATCTCCTGGACGGCGAGGCGCGCGTACCACTTGTGATCGGCGGGAACGACGTACCAGGGTGCCATACGGGTTGAGGTCCGCGAGATGACCTCGGTGTAGGCGCGCTGGTATGCGTCCCACCGGTCCCGGGTATCGAGGTCCCCCATGGAGAACTTCCAGTGCTTATCGGGCCGCTCGAGGCGTTCGAGGAGGCGCGCGCCCTGCTCCTCGTAGGAGATGACCAGGCAGATCTTGATCACGCGGGTGCCCGAACGGATCGCCTCGACCTCCATGTCGTAGATGTCGTGATACCGGCGGTTGAGCTCGTCCTCATCAGCGGAGAAGCGCGAGGACTCGCCGCTGAGCGCGGCGGCAGTCGGAACGAGGAGGTCCTCGTAGTGCGAACGGTCGAAGACCCCGATCATGCCCGGCCGAGGGAGACGAGGACGGACCCGCCAGAGGAAGTCGTGAGCGCGTTCTTCCTCCGTCGGGGCCTTGAAAGCGGTGAGGGCGACGCCCTGAGGGTCGACTTGGCCCACGACATGACGGACGATACCGCCCTTCCCCGCGGTGTCGAGCCCCTGGATGATGAGGAGCACGCAGTCGCGGCCCCCGCCCTTCGACGAGGCGTAGAGGCGTTCTTGAAGTTCGGAGAAATCCTCGGCGCGGGACGCGAGGGCCTTCTCGGCGGCCTTGCGGCCGCCGGACCAGCCCGGGGTGGCGTCGCGCGCGACGGTCGCCAGGTCGAAGTCGGGCCCCACTGCGAGGGCGCTTCGCGGATCGAGGTCCCAATCGCGGGAGGGGCCGGAGAGACGGGGTTCGGAAGGAGTCCGCGCCCCCGTCCCCTTCTTCTCCTTCTTCTTCCGCTTCTTCGCCCGCGCGTCCTCGGCGATCGCCTTCGCGCGTAAGAGGGCTTCCGCGCGCGCCTTCGCCTCGGCCTTGGCCCTCTTCGCATCCTTCTTGGCGCCCATCGCCGTTCCTCCCGCTGTCGGCATCGATCCCCTTTCCACTGTAGTCAGTCGGGAGCACCGTTCCGGGCGTTCACCGCGGTCCGGGATCGGGGTGGAGGAGCGGGCTACGGGAGCGGGGATCCACGGATGGGCCGGAGGGGAGGACTCGGCGCTCAGCCGGGGGAGGGGAGGAGAAGGACGGGGCGCTCCCGGCGGTTCCTCCGCCGCAGGGCGATGGGCGGCGGAATGACTGAGATCACGCGTTGAGAAGATCCTCCTTCTTGGATCCTGGGACTGCATACCCTTACCGATGAGGGCCGCTCCGCTTAGGCTATGGGGCATGGGTGCGCGGTGCGCACCGCCACCAGTCGGCGTCGATATCCGGCGCCGCTTACGAATATGAAGGAGTGCCGCATCATGGCAGAACCTCGCATCGTCACCGTCACCGGCGCCGCCGGAAACATCGGCTACGCCCTCCTGTTCCGGATCGCCTCCGGTCAGCTGTTCGGTCCCGATGTCCCCGTCAAGCTCCACCTCCTCGAGATCCCCCAGGCCGTGAAGGCCGCCGAGGGCACCGCGATGGAACTCGACGACTGCGCCTTCCCGACTCTCGCGGGCGTCGAGATCTTCGACGATGCCACCAAGGCCTTCGAAGGCACGAACGTCGCCTACCTCGTCGGCGCGATGCCGCGCCGCCAGGGCATGGAGCGCGCCGACCTCCTCGAGGCGAACGCCGGCATCTTCGGTCCGCAGGGCAAGGCGATCAACGACGGCGCCGCCGATGACGTGCGGGTCCTCGTCGTGGGCAACCCGGCGAATACCAATGCGACGATCGCGCAGAACGCTGCTCCGGACGTCCCGGCCTCCCGCTTCACCGCGATGATGCGCCTCGACCACAACCGTGCGGTCGCCCAGCTCGCCCACAAGACCGGCGCCGCCGTCGCCGACATCAAGAACCTCGTCGTGTGGGGCAACCACTCCGCCGACCAGTACCCGGACGTCTCCTACGCGACCGTCGCCGGCAAGCCCGCCGCCGAGCTCGTCGACGAGGCCTGGCTGGCTGAGACCTACCGCCCGGTCGTCGCCAAGCGCGGCGCTGCGATCATCGAGGCGCGCGGAGCCTCCTCGGCCGCCTCCGCCGCGAATGCCGCGATCGACCACATGTACTCGTGGATCCACGGCACGCCCGAGGGCGAGTGGGTGACCTCCGCGATCATGTCCGACGGCACGCACTACGGCGTTCCCGCGGGCCTGTGCTACGGCTTCCCCGTCACCTCCGACGGCGGCGAGTGGCAGGTCGTCGATGGCCTGGAGATCTCCGAGGCGACCCGTGCGGGCATCGATCACAACATCGCCGCGCTCAAGGAGGAGTACGACGCCGTAGAT
>NZ_JBNOYB010000006.1:0-36030 GCF_050312375.1 Schaalia sp. | reverse complement strand
ACTGTCCTCCCGCCCCTCGACGGCGCCGTCCTACTCGACGGGGAGGAGATCTCCTCCCTCCCGACGCGTGAACTCGCCACACGGCTCGGGCTGCTCCCCCAGCACCCCCTCGCGCCCGAGGGGATCGCCGTCGCCGACCTCGTCGCCCGAGGACGCCACCCCCACGAGGGGATCTTCGGCAGGCGCAGCTCCGCCGACGAGCGCATCGTCGAGGAGGCCCTCCTCGCGACGCGGACCGCCGATCTCGCCGACCGGGCCGTCGACGAGCTCTCCGGCGGTCAGCGCCAGCGCGTGTGGATCGCGATGGCCCTCGCCCAGCGCACCGACGTCCTCCTCCTCGACGAGCCGACGACCTACCTCGACCTCGCCCACCAGATCGAAGTCCTCGACCTCCTCGTCGACCTCAACGCCTCGCGCGGAACGACGATCGTCATGGTCCTCCACGACCTCAACCTCGCCGCCCGCTACGCCGATGTCCTCGTCGCGATGAAGGACGGGCGGATCGTCGCCGACGGCGCTCCCGCGCAGATCCTCGACGAAGCGCTCGTCCGGGAGGTCTTCGCCCTCGACTCCCGCGTCGTCGCCGACCCAGTGTCCGGCGGGCCGCTCATCGTCCCGATCGGACGCCATCGCGCGGCGCTCGGGATCGGGGCGTCGGCGGGAAGGGGGATCTGAGGTGGAGCACGAGCCCTTCCGCTTCTTCCGCGTCCGCGTCGACGGCATCGTCGACCTCGCCCCTTCGATCCGGCGGATGGTTTTCGCGGGCGGCGATCTCGACGCCTTCGCTGATCCTGGCCGTGACCAGCGGATCAAACTCCTCCTTCCGGCCGCCGAGGGCGGCTTCGATCATCTCCCGACCGGACCCGACTGGTACCGCGAGTACCGGGCGCTCCCGGAGCGCCGGCGAGGCGCCATGCGGACCTACACGACGCGCGCGGTGACCGGCCCCGTTGGCGCCAGGCGCGTCGTCGTCGACATGATCCGTCACGGGGCGCTCGGCCCGGCCTCCGCGTGGTGCGAATCCGTGCGCGTCGGGGATGAGGCCGTTCTCCTCGGGCCGAACGCCTTCTTCGAGGGCGAGCCGGGCGGCGTCGACTTCGTCCCGCCGGTCCGGACCGATGCTTACCTCCTCGGCGGCGATGAGACCGCCGCGCCCGCGATCGCGCGGATCCTCGAGGACCTCCCCGCCGAGGCGAGGGGGATCGCCGTCGTCGAGATGCCGACCGAGGGTGATCTCGCCTATCTGCCCGGCCACCCCGGCATCGAGGTCCGCGCTCTCGCGCGCGGCTCGTCGCCCAGAGGCGAGGGGCTCGTCGCCGGCGTCGAGTGCGCCGCCGCCGAGCTCCTGCCCGACGGCGTCCCCGGTGAAGTCGAAGAGATCGATATCGATTCCGAGATCCTCTGGGAGGTCCCGCGCACTGCGAAGAGCGGTGCGGCCCTCAAATCGACGAGTCTGTACGCCTGGCTCGCCGCTGAGGCCTCCTCGGTCAAGGCGATGCGCCGCCACCTCGTCGCCGACCGGGGCATCGACCGGAGGAGCGTCGCCTTCATGGGCTACTGGCGCGAGGGGCGCTCCGAAGACTGACCTCTCCGCCCCCACCCCCGCCGAGGTCATCACTTTTGCACGCCGAGGTCATCACTTTTGCGCATCGAGAGCATGACCTGGTGTGCGGCGACCGGTGACCGTGCAGTGACGAGCGCGCTCGGCGGTACGCGCATCGCACGAGAGGAGCCCTCGGCGGGGCGCAGGCCGTGCTTTCGGCGGACGGGAGGGCTAGGCTTGTCCAGTGAAATTCCTCAACGGCCTTGAGCCCAGTTTCGATCTGACCTACGACGACGTCTTCATGGTGCCCTCGCGCTCCGGCGTCGGCTCCCGCAACGCGGTCGACCTGTCGACCGATGATGCTTCGGGGACGACGATCCCCCTGGTCGTCGCGAACATGACGGCGATCGCCGGCAAGCGCATGGCCGAGACCGTGGCCCGTCGGGGCGGACTCGTCATCATCCCGCAGGACATCCCCGAGGACGTGGTCCTCGCGACCGTCGCCGAAGTGAAGTCCCGCCACCTCGTCTACGACACCCCGGTCACCGTAAAACCACATCACACCTGCGGTTACGCCCTCGGACTCCTGCCGAAGCGATCGCATGGAGCCGCGGTCGTGGTCGACCCGGAGACGAACGTCCCCGTCGGTCTCGTGGACGAATCCGACGTCACCGATGTCGACCGTTTCACGCAGGTTCGCGAGGTGATGTCGACGAAGCTCCTCACCATCGCCGAGGGCACCGATCCCCGCGAGGCCTTCGACACCCTCAAGGCCGAGCATCGTGAGCTCGCGCCCGTCGTCGATGCCGAGGGCAGGCTCGTCGGCCTCCTCACCCGCAAGTCCGCGGTCCGTTCGACGATCTACCGGCCCGCGGTCGACGCTTCGGGCAGCTTGAGGATCGGCGCGGCGATCGGCATGAACGGCGACCCGGCCGGGCGCGCGGCACGCCTTGTCGCGGCCGGAGTCGACGTCATCGTGGTCGATACGGCCCACGGTCACCAGGACAGGATGCTCGACGCGGTCCGAGCGGTCCGCGCCGCCCTGCCCGAGGGCTTCCCGATCGTCGCGGGCAATGTCGTCGCCGCTCCGGGCGTCGCGGATCTCGTGGAGGCGGGCGCCTCGATCGTCAAGGTCGGCGTCGGGCCGGGCGCGATGTGCACGACCCGCATGCAGACCGGCGTCGGCCGTCCTCAGTTCTCGGCAGTCCTCGAGTGCTCCGCCGAGGCCGCCAGGCTCGGCGCGCACGTGTGGGCGGACGGCGGAGTGCGCCACCCGCGCGATGTCGCCCTGGCGCTGGCCGCGGGAGCCTCGAACGTCATGATCGGCTCCTGGTTCGCCGGGACCTACGAGTCCCCCGGCGACCTGCATTACGACGCGCACGGCCGCGCCTACAAGGAATCCTTCGGCATGGCCTCCAAGCGCGCGGTGAGGCGGCGCACCGAGGGCGAATCCGACTTCGACCGGGCCCGCAAGGCCCTGTTCGAAGAGGGGATCTCAGTGGCGCGCATGTTCATCGATCCGGAGCGCCCGGGCGTTGAGGACCTCATCGATCAGATCGTCTCGGGCGTGCGCTCGTCCTTCACCTACGCGGGTGCGAGGACGATCGCCGAGTTCCGTGAGCGGGCGATCGTCGGCCTCCAGTCGGCATCCGGCTACCGCGAGGGCGCTCCGGTCCCGCAGTCCTGGTGATTCCTTCGTCCAGCTTTCTGCGCTCCGCCCTCGTCGATGGGTGGCGAGGGCGGAGCGGAGGGCCCGACCAGAAGGTGAACGCGCTCCTTGCGATGAGGACGCTTGTCCATTCATCGGGCAGGGTAATCGAAATGCGAGTCTGGGAATCAGGGCACTCAAGGTTCTGGAAACATCCTCAACCCACTTTGTGGGTGATGTCTGTGCGTGCCGTTCCGATATAGCCCTCCTTGACCCCTCCTTAAGGGGAGGAGATTGGAGCAGGGACGGGGTTAAAGGACGAAAGGTGCTGGTCGGGGGTTAGTCTCAGCCGTTTCGGCGGGGGCTGGTGTGGTGGAGTTCGTGCCAGGCGATGGCGTTGCCCCAGCGGGGGATGACGCCAGCGGCGGGGTGAGCTTGTGAGGCGTGTTCCCATTCGGCTTCGATCTGGGTGTCTGCGGGCATGATCTTGAAGAGTTGTGCTGGTGGAAGCGGGTTTTCGGTGTGCATGCAGCACACCACCAGAAGACTGCTTTGATCCGCCGTGTCGGACGCATTCTGCGGTGATCGCGCAGCATGCGGCGTAGGGGTCGTTGGTGGCGTCTTCGATCTGGTTGTTCCTCGTCGGCAGCGCCCCATCGAACGGGGTGTCGCTGCAGGTGAACAACACCCCTTTTGGCTGATCAGCCGTTTCATGCTGTTGCGGGCCTGCACACAAGGCGCTGGGCAGTATTCGCACCTCACGCGTTGAAGCAACCAACTTCAACCCGGACTTTCCCGCACCGCACAGGCGAAAACCCCCCCTGGCAAAACCAACGCGTCTTGTCTTTTAGTCGAATAGTCGCGCGAGCATTTCGCGAGCAAGTCATCCGCCGTGAGGAAGGCCGAGAGTTTGAGGAAGCGGTAGATACTCCTCCGGAAAGTCTTCGCGAAATCTTCAATCTCCTCACATGAACTGTTGAACAACAGGGAAAATGAGGAGGGAACGGGTGTGAAGCGCTCTGCGATCAGAAGCCGCATCAACGATGTTCTCCATCGTGCAGGGCGCCGCTCCCGCTCGCATTTTGTTCTCAGGTTCGCCGTACAGGCCTTACGTATGGTTCTGAGAATGCCAAAGAGTGTCCCTGTGAACCCTCTTCGAAGACATTCTGCTCGCGAGTGAGATGGCGGATCAGGGCTGAGGTGACATTCTATTCGTCGCGCTTGAATCTGCTTCGGCGTGAAAGCAGGAGGCCGGTCCATTGTCCGGCAAGTACCATAAGTCCGACTATGAAGATATGCTTTGGCATTTCGAACAGGTATACAAGTGCAATCATTCCAACGATTAAGATCGCGCTTCCACCGATTCCCCAGGCGATATACCTATCTCTTTTCATGGTGATTCCTCCTTAGCAGTGAGTGGAAACCCGAATCCAGAATGCAGTCTCATCTAAACCGATCAACAGTGCAATCGCAGGGTTGATGCCAGCAAAATTAGAGTGTGGTGCCACAATGCGCCGCGACCGTATTCTATCAGTCCAACGAGATGAGGAATTCTCTTTTTCGCCGCGCGCTTCTTAACAAGGGTTCCGGATGGCTCAGTCTCGTCTCTTCATCGTCTGAAGAGGTCGTCGTGTGCTGCGTTCCTGTGCAAGGCGGGCAATCCTGAGAGGCGGGGCGCTGATGCTCATTCGAGGGGGGAGGACGGACGCAAATGCCCGCTCGGGCACGTAGGGTGGGACCGTGACAACTGCTCTGTACCGCCGCTATCGACCCGACACCTTCGCCGCCGTGATCGGTCAGGACCATGTGACCGGGCCGCTGCGCGCCGCATTGCGCGCGAATAGGGTGACGCACGCCTATCTCTTCTCGGGTCCGCGCGGGTGCGGGAAGACGACCTCGGCCAGGATCCTGGCGCGCTGCCTGAACTGCGAGCAGGGACCGACGGACACCCCCTGCGGAACCTGTGATTCATGCCGCGAACTCGCCACGGGCGGGCCGGGCTCCCTCGATGTCGTCGAGATCGACGCGGCCAGCCACGGCGGCGTCGATGATGCCCGCGAGCTGCGTGAACGCGCGACCTTCGCGCCGGTGCGCGACCGTTACAAGGTCTTCATCATCGATGAGGCGCACATGGTGACGCGCGAGGGCTTCAACGCCCTGCTCAAACTCGTGGAGGAGCCTCCCGAGCATGTGAAGTTCGTCTTCGCGACGACCGAGCCGGACCGCGTGATCGGGACGATCCGATCCCGTACGCATCACTACCCGTTCCGCCTGGTTCCCCCGGATGTTCTCGGCCCCTATCTCGCCTCCCTCGCCGGGGAGGAGGGCGTGCGCATCGATCCGGGCGTCTTCGACATGGTGATGCGCTCCGGCGGGGGCTCGGTGCGCGACACGCTCTCGGTGCTCGACCAGTTGATCGCCGGGTCGATCGAGGGCGAAGTCACCTATGAGACCGCGGTCTCCCTGCTCGGCTATACGGATGCGCATCTGCTCGATGAGACGATCGACGCCCTCGCCGGCGGGGACGGCGCCGCGGTGTACCGGGTCGTTGAGCGCACGGTCGATTCCGGTCACGATCCGCGCCGTTTCGTCGAGGATCTTCTTCAGCGCCTCCGGGATCTGCTCATCATCGCCGTCGCGGGCGACGGCGCGGCCGACGTCCTCGTCGGCGTGCCCTCCGACCAGTTCGATCGCATGAGGACCCAAGCCGCGAATTGGGGGCCGCGGGCCCTGTCGCGGGCCGCCGATCTGGCCGATGAGGCGCTGCGCCAGATGGCCGGGGCGACCTCGCCGCGCCTGCAGCTCGAGCTCCTCATCGGACGCATCCTCGTCCCCTCGTCCGCTTCGGCGGTCCGGGCCCTGGATGAGGCGCCACTTCCCGGAACCGTCGGCCCGGCCGGCGGGGGAGCTCCCCGCGAGGTCGCGCCTTCGGGATCCTTCGGCCCGAAGGAGGCCCGGGAGCAGCTTCAGCGTTCGCGCGCTTCGCAGGCGGATCCGCCGCGCTCCTGCGCGCCCGAGCCGTCACAGGGGACCGCTCCCGCCCAGGGGGCGTCGGCGGCCCCGGCGAATGCATGGTCCTCCCGGCCGACGGAGGGGCCGCAACCTCAGGCGTCTTCTCCTTCCTCTCCGGGGACGCGGGCGCCTGCCGCGGACTCCGGGTGGCCGGATGTCGTGGTGTCCGTCGCGGGCGCTCCCTCGCCCGCCGGTCCTCCTTCTGCGCGGGCGCCGGAGCCGCCCGCTCAGCAGCCGGTGGCGGAACAATCCGCTGTGCCGGTGCATGAGCCCTCCGAACCCTCTCAGCCCCTGCACGCGTCCCCTCAGACGAGCGATGCTTCAGCGGCGCATTCGGATCGGCCGACCGAAGCGAGCCCTGAGCCGCGTGCGCATGCCTCGGGGAAGGATGCCGATCTCATCCGGGGCCGCTGGCAGGAGATCCTCGATCGACTGGCGTCCGCGAGCCGGGCGACGTGGAGCCTCGTGAGGGACCACGCCCAGCTCGGCGCGATCGACGGGGATGTCCTCGTCCTCGTTTTCCCGAATGAGGGCCTCGCGCGGAACATGGAGCGCAATGACAAGGCCGTCAAGGTTTCCGAGGCCGTGTACGACATCACCGGGGTCAGGGTGCAGGTGCGCACCGGCATCGGTCAGTCGATCGGCGGCCCGGCCGTCACGACGCCCTCCGCCCTGGCGGCTCAGGAGCCGAATGCGGGGGCGCCCGAGGAGCCGCGCCCTTTTGACCGGGACCGGGGCGAGCACGACTGGGGTGATCGGGATCGGGGTGAGGGCGATCGGACCGAGTCCGTGCAGGCCCCGTCCTGGCCGGAGCCCGCGACTCCCGCCGTGCGCGCGGCCGACACTGACGCGGAAGCGCCTGAAGCGATTCGCGTCGATCAAGCGTGGCCCGGAACGGAGATCGGAACGGGGAAGGAGGCGGAGCCCGGGGCGTCAGTCCGTCCGGATGCCCTAGCGGCGGAATCGCCCGCCTGGCCCGAGGTCGCTCCCGTAGCAGCCCCGGTCGAGTCCCGCGCAGCCGCGCCCGATCCTCGAAGCGAACGGATCCCCGCACGGCCCGCGCTCAGCGTCTTCACCTACGAGGAGGACGAAGACGGCGCGGCTCCCGAACCCCATCTCGAAGGGCCCGGCCTTTCCGAGGGCGAGGCGCTCGAGCCCCCCGCATCGCCGCGCGCCTCGGACTCATTCGGATCGCCCTCGTCGCAGCCGCAGGCTTCCCGCTCCCTTGACGCCGATCAGGTCGCATGGCCCGAGCCCGCACCGGTGAGCCTCGCCGGATGGAACGCGGCACCGATCCCCGGGGGCCCCTCCGTCTCCTTCGAGGACGATTCCACGGGTTCTGCGCCCTCGTCGGATTCCGCATCCGCATCGCCTGGTGCCAAGGCTCCCGCGATCGACGACACCGCTTCGATCGACGACGAGAACATCGAAACCACGACTCGATTCGGCCTGCCCGCGATTCTCGAGGTGCTCGGCGGCAAGGTGGTCGACGAGATCTATGACGAAGGAGCCCGCTGACCGTGTACGAAGGTGCGCTTCAAGACCTCATCGATGAATTCGGCCGCCTGCCCGGGATCGGCCCGAAGTCGGCGCAGCGCATGGCGATGCACGTGCTCGATTCCGAACCGGAGGACGTCGAGCGCCTGGTCGAGGCGATCAAGGCGGTGCGCAAGCGCGTGAGGCACTGCGCGATCTGCGGGAACCTCACCGAGGAGGAGAGCTGCGTGATCTGCCGGGATGAACGTCGGGATCCGAGTGTCATCTGCGTCGTGCAAGAGCCCAAGGACATCCAGGCGATCGAGGGATCGCGCGTGTTCGCGGGGCGCTATCACGTGCTCGGCGGCGTCATCGATCCGATTCACGGCGTCGGGCCCGATCAGCTGCGCATCCGCCAGCTCCTGTCGCGCCTCCAGGACGACCGGATCCAGGAGGTCATCGTGGCGACGAATCCGAATGTCGAGGGCGAGGCGACTGCCGCCTACCTCGCGCGCACTCTGGGGACGATCGGCATTACGACCTCGCGGCTCGCAATGGGCCTGCCGATGGGCGGCGACCTCGAGTACGCCGACTCGATCACCCTGGGCAGGGCCCTGGAGGGCCGACGCTCGATGGCCTGAGTGCAGCGCGGGGGTGGTGCTGCCTGAGCGCAGCGCGGGCAGTGCTAGATGAAGGCCCACGCGACGGCGATGATGAGCGCGGGCAGGAGATTCGCGACCTTCACCTTCGGCCCGAAGAGGAGGTTGATCCCGACCCCGCAGATGAGGATGTTCCCGACGAGGGAGAGGTTCTCGAGTGCGGGAGCGGTGAGAATCGGCTGCAGGAGTGCGGCGAAGAGGGAGATCGCGCCCTGGAAGAGCCCGACGGCAAGGGCGGAGAAGACAGTCCCGCGCCCGAAGGTCGTCGCCATCATCATGACGATGATGAGGTCGAGCACCGCTTTCGAATAGAGGATCGAAGGGTTGAGGAGGAAGACGTCCTCGATCGCGCCGACGACCGCCATCGCCCCGACGCATACGGTGAGGGAGGCGGTGACGAAGCCGTCGACGAAGTACGGGTCGCGGGCGTTCCCGCTCTTCGTCTTCAACCATTCGCCGAAGTCGACGAAGCGGCGGTCGATATCGATGATCCCCCCGAGGAGGCCGCCGAGCGCGAGGGAGGCGAGCATCATCGTCGTCCCGCGCGTCCCGATCGCGCCGTCGGCGCCGAGGGCGAGGAGCCGGGAGAGTGATCCGGCGAGGCCGAGGAAGATCACGATGAGCCCGGACGCGCCGAGCATCGTCTCCTTCAGCCGTTCCGGGAGGTAGCGCCCGAAGACGAGCCCGCCGAGGCCTCCGGCGATGATCGCGACGACGTTGACGATGGTTCCCAGGCCGGGCATCGACCCTCCTTGTGCAATGAGGCTTCTCGCGTGACTCCGCCCCCGTCCGATGAGGGACGAGGGCGGAAGGTCTTACTCGGGGAAGCGGGTCAGTCGGTGAGCTCGATTCCTTGCCCGTCCTGGTGCCACGGGGTGCCGGGCCTGGAGACGAGGATGAGGATGCCTTCGATGAAGCCCCAGATTCCGCCGAGTCCGAAGGTCACGATGGTGACGATGATCTGGACGATGGCGCGGGTGGTCTTCCCGAGGTAGAAATTGTGGATGCCGATGGACCCGAGGAGGATTCCGAGCAGGCCCGCGACGATCTTCGACTTGGGCGCGTAGCCCATGGGTGCGGCGTAGGCGGGCTGCCCGTAAGCCTGCTGGGCGTATGCGGCCTGGTCGTAACCCGGCTGCTGCCCGTAAGCCTGCTGCTGGGCGTAGGGATCCTGGGCGTAGGGCTGTCCGTAGGCCTGCTGGGCCTGCGCGTTCTCCGCTGAGGGCTCTCCGGGCTGGCCGTAGGGGTTGGTCGGGTAAGGGGGATTCGACATGTGCTGTCCTCTTCCTGGGCGAGCCGGGTGAATCTGGTTGCGCCTGAGCGCGAGAAGGGAATGACGCCCGTCCTGGGACCCAGACTAGCCGAAGGGATCGGAAGGATGAGGGGATGTCCTCCTAGCGGATTCACAGCTTCGCCTCACGCGCGCGACAGTGATCTGATGGAAGAATCGAGGGATGACCCCCGCTCTGGATTCTTCTTTCGTCCGCTCGGACGGCACCCCCGTTCGGATTCTCGTCGTGGATGACGAGGCGGTCCTCGCCGAACTGCTCGGCGCGGCGCTGCGCCATCAGGGCTGGCAGACCCGCACCGCCTCGAACGGTTGGGAGGCTCTGGATCTTGTTGAGGAGTACGACCCCGACCTCGTCGTCCTCGACATTCAGATGCCGGGACTGGACGGCATGGAGACGCTGGACCGCCTGCGGAAGAAGAGGCCGCGGCTGCCGGTCCTCTTCCTCACCGCGCGCGACGCCCTCGCGGATCGTGTCGCCGGACTGCGCGCCGGCGCCGATGACTACGTGACGAAGCCCTTCGACTTGGACGAGGTGGCGGCGAGGATCGACGCTCTCTTGCGCCGTGCGGGGATGTCTACCCTCTCGGCGTCGCACGTCCTGAGGGTCGGGGACCTCTCGCTCGACGAGGACTCGCACGATGTGGAGCGGGCGGGTCAGGCGATCGCCCTCACGAACACGGAGTTCGAGCTGCTGAGGTACCTCATGGAGAACCCGAACGTCGTGCTCTCGAAGTCGCAGATCCTCGATCGCGTCTGGTCCTACGACTTCGGCGGTCAGGCGAATGTCGTGGAGCTCTACATCTCCTACCTGCGCAAGAAGATCGAGGCCGGGCGGACGCCGATGATCCACACCGTCCGCGGCGCCGGTTACATGCTGCGTCCGGGTGAGGACGCGAGGTGAGTCTCCTGAGGGCCCGCGCGCCGGAGCCCGAGAAGGCGTCGCGCTCCCCGAGGCGGGCGAGGTCCGAGAAGAGGGCCCGATCGATGGCGACTCGTCTGACCGTCGTCCTCGCCCTCGTCGTCCTCGCGGCGGTGGTTCTCGTCGTCGCCTCCTCGGCTATGGCGATGCGCTCCTGGATGTTCCATCAAATGGATCGGAATCTGGAGGAGACCCTGGTCCGCGTCGAGCGTGCGGACGGGGCCGCCGACGCCCTGGCCCTCCCGGCGGAGAGGACGGATGCGCCGATCAAGGAGGCGGAGGGGCGCTTTCGGGACGGTGCGCCCCCCGGGTTGGGCGGACCGGGTTCCGCCGAGGGCGAGTTGCAGGTCGTGGAGCGCGACGGCCTGGTGGTTTCGGGGATCGTCAAGGATTTCGCGATCACCAGCCTGTCCGAGAAGAACCTTCAGACTCTGAGGTCGGTGCGCGCCGATCATCGGGGGATGAGCGTGGATCTGGACGGTCTGGGCACTTACTGGGTGCGTGCGAAGGAGTCGGCTGACGGGACGCGGATCGTGGTCGGGCAGTCGACCGGGCAGATCGATCGCACGACCGTCGCCTCGACGGGTTTGGGCTTGGGCCTCGGAGCGGTCGTCGCCCTCGGCGCCGTTTTCGCGGGGCGCAAGTGGATCGCGAGGGAGATGGCCCCTCTTGCGAGGGCGGCGGCGACGGCTCGGGGCATCGCCGATTCCGACCTCGGAGCGGGAGAGATCGAGCCGCTCAACAGGGTGGGCGCCGAGGACGCGCGCGCGGGCACCGAGGTGGGCGATGTCGGGCAGGCGCTCAACACGATGATCGACAATGTCGAGTCGGCCCTGACGGCGCGCGCGGTGTCCGAGTCGAAGCTCCGCCAGTTCGTCGCGGACGCCTCGCACGAGTTGAGGACTCCGCTCGCTTCGATCCAGGGGTACACCCAGCTCCTCCAACGGGATTCGATCGAGTCCGGTCTCGCCCTGTCGAGGATCGCTTCGGAGTCGTCGCGCATGTCGGGTCTTGTGGAGGATCTGCTGCTCCTGGCCCGTCTGGATGCGGGGCGCGAGCTCGGGTCGGCGCCGGTCGACCTCGTGCCGCTCGCGATCGACACGGTTTCGGATGCGCACGCGGCCGGGCCCGACCACGTGTGGGCGCTCGAACTGCCCGAGGCGGACGATGGTGAGGATCTCCTCGGCTGCGAGTTGGTCGGAGATGAGGCTGCGCTCCGTCAGGTCTTCGCGAATCTCGTGAGCAACGCCCGGGTGCATACGCCCGCGGGTACGCGCGTCGTCATCTCCGTCGGCCGGATGCCGGTGGATGAGGACGATGTGGAGGTCGATCGGAAGGGGAATCGGAGTTGGCGCAAGGGGAGCGGGCCCGCGGGTTCGGTGTTCCTGCGGGTCGCCGATTCGGGTCCGGGCATCCCCGAAGAGTTGCGCGCGACGGTGTTCGATCGTTTCGTTCGCGGTGATTCGTCACGGACGAGGGCGGCTTCGCCCGGCGGCGGGGGGTCATCGGGGCTGGGGCTGTCGATCGTCTCTTCGATCACCGATGCCCTCAATGGGCGCGTCGAAATGGAGACCGGGGACGGCGGGACGAGTTTCACCGCGGTCTTCCCGCGTTTGGCCGAGGTGTAGGCCCGTTCTTCCGGTCCCGAGGGCGAGGGCGGTCCCGCATTGTGGGACGAATACGGACCCTCGGTGTTCACGAAGCGAACACTTCCTTCTCAGTATTCGTCACTCTGGCTAGCGTCGAGGAAGTGACGCCGACTCACCGTCGGCGCAAGACCCACGAAAACGCCGGAGGCCACCCATGAAGCGCTCCTTCTTCCTCGCCGCGACCGCAAGCGCGGCCGCCCTGCTCCTCGGGGCCTGCTCGGCCTCCGTTTCGGACTCGGCCGCCTCCGGCGCCCCCAGTGGGGGCGAGGGCTTCAGCATCGGCATCACCCAGATCACGACCCACCCCTCCCTCGACGCCGCCCGTGAGGGCTTCAAGAAGGCCTTCGAGGATGCGGGCCTCGAGGTGGAGTTCGACGAGCAGAACGCCCAGGGCGATCAGGCGACCGCCACCTCCATCGCCTCGAAGTTCGCCGGAGCCGACCTCGACCTCGTCCTCGCGATCGCGACGCCCTCCGCCCAGGCCGCCGCCCAGGCGATCACCGGCACGCCGATCCTCTTCACCGCCGTCACCGACCCGGTGTCCGCCCAGCTCGTCGACTCCCTCGACGCGCCGGGCTCCAATGTCACGGGCACCACCGACATGAACCCCGTCGCCGACCAGATCTCCCTGGTCAAGCAGTTCGCCCCCGGGGCGAAGAGCGTCGGCATCATCTACTCCTCCGGCGAGGTGAACTCCGAGGTCCAGGTCGAACTCGCCAAGGAGGCCGCCGGCAAGGAGGGCCTCGAGGTCGTTGAGACCACGGTGACGAACTCCTCCGAAGTCCAGCAGGCCGCCCAGGACCTCGCCTCCAAGGTCGACGCCATCTACGTGCCGACCGACAACACGGTCGTCTCCGCCTTCGCCTCGGTCGTCCAGTCCGCTGAGGACGCGAAGATCCCGCTCATCGCCGGCGAGGGCGACTCGGTCGCCAACGGCGGCCTGGCGACCTACGGCATCGACTACTTCGAGCTCGGGCGCCAGACCGGCGAAATGGCGATCAAGATCCTCACCGAGAAGGCCGATCCCGCCACGATGCCCGTGCAGTCCCAGAGCGAGTACGCACTCACCGTCAACACCACGACCCTGAAGGCGATCGGCCTGGAGATGCCGACTGCCCTGGCCGACAAGGCTGTCACCGTCGAGTGATCCCGGCGCGTTCAGAATCGACGCCCCGCCCTCGTCACCCGCGAGGGCGGGCGCTCCGCGCAAGGGCCCGCTGACCCGGGCCGCGCACCCGTAACGAAGGAAGACCAGTGCTCACAGCCCTTGATCTCGGCCTCATCTACGGCCTCATGGCGCTCGGCGTGTACCTCACGTTCCGCGTCCTCGACATCGCCGACCTGACGGTCGACTCCTCCTTCACGACGGGAGCCGCCGTCGCCGCCGTCATGATCACCGCCGGCCAGAACCCCTGGCTCGCCACGGCCTGCGGCTTCTTCGCGGGCTGCGCGGCCGGGGCGATCACGGGCGTCCTGCACGTGAACGCGGGCATCCACCCGCTGCTCGCCGGCATCCTCACTCAGATCGGCCTCTACTCGATCAACCTGCGGATCCTCGGTAAGGCGAACGTGCCCCTCCTGCGCGGCGTCGAGACGGTCCTGACACCGCTGCGCGATGCGGGCCTCGTGGGCACCTGGGTCTCCATCGGCCTCTTCGCGCTCCTCATCGCCCTCGTCACCACCGCTTTCAACTGGTTCTTGTCCACTCAGATCGGATTGGGCATGAGGGCCACCGGCGACAACGAGGGCATGGCCCGCGCGCAGGGCGTCCCCACGGGCACGATGAAGATCGTGGGCCTGGCCCTGTCCAACGGCCTGGTCGCCGCCTCGGGAGCCTTCGTCGCCCAGTACCAGGGCTACGCGGACATCTCGATGGGCATCGGCCTGATCGTCGCAGGCCTCGCCTCGGTCATCATCGGGACCGCGCTCATCGGTTCGCGCGGGGTGTGGGTGACCTCCCTTTTCGTCGTCATCGGTTCGATCGCCTACCGCGTCGTCATCCAGCTCGCCCTGGGCGTGGAGTTCCTCGAGGCCAACGACATGAAGCTCATCTCGGCGATCATCGTCTTCCTCGCCCTCATGATCCCCCGGGTCGGCGTCTTCTCGAGGATCAGGGAGCGCCGTCGCGCCAAGACCCTGGTGCACGAGCCGGACATCACGCACACCCCCGAAGAGCGCGACAACGAAAAGGTGGTCCTGTGATGCTCGAGATCGAGGCCGTTACCAAGACCTTCTTCCGCGGAACCGTCAACGAGCGCACCGCATTGCGCGACGTCTCCCTCACCCTGGAGGCCGGCGACTTCGTCACGATCATCGGGTCGAACGGCGCGGGGAAGTCGACCCTCCTCAACATCGTCTCCGGACGCTATCAGGCCGACATCGGCCGCGTGACGATCGACGGCAAGGACGTCACCAAGCTGCCCGATTAC
This sequence comes from Schaalia sp., assembly GCF_050312375.1. NCBI lineage: Bacteria > Bacillati > Actinomycetota > Actinomycetes > Actinomycetales > Actinomycetaceae > Schaalia > Schaalia sp. The sequence continues at coordinate 21,404 of NZ_JBNOYB010000006.1, read as the reverse complement.
TCGGTCTCCCGGTACGTGGCGCGAGTCTTCCAGGACCCGATGGCGGGCACCGCTCCGCACCTGTCCATCGAGGAGAATCTCGCCCTCGCCTGGTCGCGTGGCAAGCGGCGCACCTTGAGCGCCGCGTTGACGGCGAAGAGGCGTCAGATGTTCCGCGAGGTCCTCGCGCCGCTCGAGCAGGGCCTCGAGGATCGTCTCACCACGAAGGTGGGGCTGCTGTCGGGCGGTCAGCGCCAGGCGCTCTCGCTCACGATGGCGACCTTCTCGGGCCCGAAGGTGCTGCTCCTGGACGAGCACACCGCCGCCCTCGATCCCGCGCGCGCCGCGCTCATCACCGAGTTGACGCGCGCGGCCGTCGAGCGCCAGCGCCTGACGACCCTCATGGTCACGCACAACATGGAGCAGGCCCTGACCATGGGCAACAGGCTCATCATGATGCACGAGGGCCGGATCATCTTCGAGCTGTCCGGCGAGGCGAAGAAGGCGGCCACCGTCGAGTCGCTCCTCGAGGAGTTCGACAAGCTCCGCGGCGAGGGCGGGGCGGGCCTGTCCGATCGGACGCTGCTCGCCTGAGACTCGGTGCTCGCCGCCCGAGCGGAGGCTGCCCGCCTGAGTCTTGCTGCTCGCCCGAGCGCGCTGATCGCCCGAGCCCTTCGGGTGCCGTTCGGGGCGGGCGGAGCGGATCGCATGAAGGCGCGTCGCGCCGCTCACCGGTGGGTCATGCCGATTGGCGCTCGCGAAGGAGGGTGGGGAGGATCTCCGTCCGGCTCGGTCCGCCCTCGATCATCTCGAGCGCGATCGCGCATGCGACGGCGCCCTGCTCGTGCATGGGCTGGGCGATGGTCGTGATCGTCGGTGCGGCGTTGATGGCGGAGGGGTCGTCGTCGTATCCGATGACGGCGATTTCTCGCGGCACGTCGAGTCCGGCCTCGTGGAGCACCTCGATCACTCCTCGGGCGATCCGGTCCGAGCCGGCCAGAACCGCGTCGAATTCGAGGTGCCGGCTCAGGAGGTCCGTCATCGCGGCGCGCCCGTCAGCGACTCCCCAGCCTCCCCAGCGCGTGCGGGCGTGATCGAGATCGGGGAAGACCTCCGTGTAGCCGATGTAGCGGTCTTGGGCGGCTTGCTGACTGGGCGTGCCGAGGACTGCGAGCGGTTTCCTGCGCCCCGTGCTCTTGAGGTGCTCGGCGGCGGTGCGCCCTCCGACCCGGTCGTCCGAGTAGACGAAGGAGAATCTTCCCGCGGATTCGAATCGCGCATCCTGTCCGCAGATGATGACGGGGATCTGCTCGTGGAGGAGGCTGACGAGGAGGCCCTGATCGGTCCACGGCGACAGGTGGATCACTGCGTCAACCGTTCTGCTCGTGATGAGGCGGAGCGCCTTCGCCTGTTCCTCCGGGGTCGCGGTCGGCAGCAGTATCGGTGCGATCTCGGTCGAGCCGAGGGTGTCGGTGATGCCTTGGAGGATCCGCGCGAAGGTCGGATCTGCGAAGAAGGTCGCCAGGGGTTCGGAGACGACGACGGCGAATGCGTCCGCTCGACCGGTCGCGAGTGAACGCGCTGAGGCCTTCGCCGAGTACGAGAGGAGATCGACGGCCGCTCGGACGCGATCGGCCGTTTCACGTGAAACGGGGTAGTTGCCCGCGAGGACGCGGGAGACCGTCGCCTTCGAGACTCCGGCCGCCTCCGCGACGTCGCGGATCGTTGCTCGCCTGCTCAGGTCGTCCTCCTCGGCTTCTTCGAAGTTCCCCTCCTTTGGGGCCCATTGTTGCAGACCTGCGGCGGGGGAGGGTTCCGCATGAGGGGCTTGACAACCGGTTTCTATTGATCGATCATCTGTTTATCTGGCGATAGAGACCGGTTTCTTTACTCGATGTCGATCGACGACAGGAATGCGATGAGGCGACACAACCCCTGGGAAGATCACGGGACCCTGTCCGCTGGGCGGCTTCCCGCCCATGCCCATTTCGTCCCCTATGCCACCTTGGACGAAGCGAGATCCGCGGCGGAGCGCCGCATGCTCGGTATCGATCGAGAGCGGAGCCGCGGATATCGGAGCCTGTCGGGAACATGGGGATTCGCCCTCTTCGACTCGCCGAAACGGGTCCCCGAAACCCTCCTCACGACCCTCGATCCCTCCCTCGACCAGGTCGAGGTCCCCCATCTGTGGCAAATGGACGGGTACGGAGCCCTTCAATACACGGACGAGGCCTACCCCTTCCCGGTCGACCCGCCCTACGTCCCCTCGAAGAACCCGACGGGCTTGTACCAGCGCCTCATCACCCTTGAGGCGATCGATCCCGATGCGCGCTACATCCTCCGTTTCGAGGGCGTCGAATCCTACTTCGAAGTCTTCATCAACGGGCGCAAGATCGGATTCTCCAAGGGGTCGCGCCTCACCGCCGAGTTCGATGTCTCCGATGCCCTGATCGCGGGGCGCAACCTGCTGAGCGTCCTCGTGTGCCAGTTCAGCGACGGCACGTACATCGAAGACCAGGACATGTGGTGGGCCTCCGGCATCTTCCGGGAGGTCAGCCTGCTCGAACGCCCTCGTCAGGGGATCGACGACTTCTTCGTCACGACCACCATGAGCGCCGACGGCTCAGCTGCGGAACTCTCATTGAACTGCACCCTTCCTCCGCCTTCTCGCGACGACATGCGCCTGTCCTGCGCCATCCTCGATATCGAGTCGGGAAGCCGGAGCGTCTTCGACAAGACGGTGGAGGTGACGCAAGAGGGGAGCGCCTCCTTCACGACTCGGATCGAGGGGATCCGGTGGTGGAATCCGGAGCGCCCGAGCGTCTACGCCCTGATACTCGCCCTGCATCCGGCCGACTCCGGCATCGAAGGGGCGAGCGAAGTCATCGCCCATCCCCTCGGCTTCAGGGACCTCCGGATCGAGAACGGGCGCCTCCTGCTCAACGGCCGCTACTTCAAGATGCACGGGGTCAATCGGCACGATCACGATCCTGAACGCGGCCGCGCGGTCGACGTCCGCACCATCGACCGTGATCTGCGGATGATGAAGGCGCACCACATCAACGCCGTCAGGACCTCGCACTACCCGAACGATCCGCGCTTCTACGCGATGTGCGACTACCTCGGCCTCATGGTCCTGGCCGAAACCGACCTCGAGAGCCACGGCTTCGTCAACGTCGGCAAGATCGAGCAGCTGACCGACGATCCTCAGTGGAGCCGCGCCTACGTCGATCGCATCGAGAGGCACGTCCTCGCTCAGCGCAACCACGCGTCGATCGTGATGTGGTCCCTCGGCAACGAATCGGGATTCGGCTGCAACATCCGCGCGATGTACGAACGCTGCAAAGAACTCGACCCGACGCGCCCCGTCCACTACGAGGAGGACCGCAACGCCGAGGTCGTCGACGTCATTTCGACGATGTACTCGAGGGTCTCCCAGATGCACGACTTCGGCGAGTACCCCCATCCCAAGCTCAGGATCCTCTGCGAATACGGGCACGCGATGGGCAACGGGCCGGGAGGCCTGTCCGAGTATCAGAAGGTCATCGACTCCTACGAGCACATCCAGGGCCACTTCATCTGGGAATGGATCGATCACGGCATCCGGATCGTCAACGACGAGGGCGCAACCTCCTACCGATACGGCGGCGACTTCGCAGACGAGCCGAACAACGCCAACTTCTGCATCGACGGCCTCGTCTTCCCCTGGAGGGAGCCGAGTCCGGGACTGCGCGAATACGCCTCCGTCATCGCACCCCTGGGATTCGCCCTCGACGCCCACGACCTCGTCATCACCTCGAGACGATGGTTCGAAGCCCTTGAGGACGTCGAGCTCGAACTCGAGTGCATGGTCGACGGGCGGACCGCGATAAAGAGAATGATCGCCTGCCCCGCCCTCGGCCCCGGGGACTCCCATCGCCTCAGCGTCGCAGACCTCATCGAGGACGCCAGGAGCCGGGCGGAGTCGAGCCTCGACGAGCACCTCGGCACCCATGAACTGCGTCTGGCGGTCCGGGCGCGTTCGACCGTCCCGACGCCGAGCGCTGAGACGGATCACCCCCTCGGGCAGGCCGACTTCCTCATCGAGGCATGGCGGGCGGATCGCGCAGTCGAGCCCTCCGCGGCCCCTCAGGGGATCGAGACGCGCCTCGAGGGCGATGAGCTGCACGTCATCACCGGTCGGCAGCACGCGGTCTTCGATCTCATCGACGGCTCCCTGCGCTCACTCAGCGCAGGAGGGCGCGAGATCCTCGACTCAGGGCCCCGCCTCGCCTTCTGGCACGCCCTCATCGACAATCACGCCCAGGAGTGCGAGGCGCTGTGGAAGCCGCGCCTCCTGCACCTCCTCCAGGAGTCCGTGCGTTCGGCGCAGTGGAGGCGCGAGGGCGAATGCGTCGAGATCGACGTGAGAACGACGATCGCCCCGCCCGGACTCGACATCGGCATGCGGTGCCGCTACCTCTGGCGGATCGAGCCGGGAGGCCGGCTCATCCTGACGGTCTCAGGCGACCCCTACGGCGACTACTCCGACATCATTCCCAGGATCGGGCTGCGCATGTCCCTGCCCTCCCGCTTCTCCGCAGTGTCCTACATCGGCCGCGGGCCCGAGGAGAACTACCCCGACTCGTGCCGGGCGAACCTGCACGGCTCCTATTCGACGACGGTCCCGCAGATGACGACCCCCTATGTGAGACCGCAGGACATGGGCAACCGGACGGAGGTCCGATCCCTCAGCCTGATCGACGAGACGGGCGCGGGCCTTCGCGTCCTCGCAGATCCGGACGCCTTCTGCTTCAGAGCGCTGCCCTATTCGGACGCTCAACTCGAGCGTGCGCGTCACCTCGACGAACTCGAAGCCGAGGAGTCGTACGAGCTCAACATCGACTTCGAACTCCTCGGCCTCGGCTCCAATTCCTGGGGATCGGAGGTCCTCGACTCCTACAGGGTCCGCTGGCGGGCCTTCGAGCACAGAATCATCTTCCAGACCGCCGAGGAGGCCGCCGAATGAGACTCTTCGACACTCTCGAAGCCGCCGAACGGGAACTAGCGGGCGACACGAAATGGGACCGCGTCTTCCAGGCGATCGCCCTCGCGGACTCCCTCCCCGCCGGTGTGGCCTACTCGGTCGGCGACACCCTGACCTGGCGCCTCCTCACGGCAGACGACGCCGATGCGCACGCCATCAAGCGTCGTCGCTATGCGCGCGTCCTGTTCTGCAAGGAGGGGTCGGCGCAGATCGATCACGCCGAAGCGGGGCGCACGCTCAGACCGTACTCCGACCTCGACGACAGGGAGGAGGTCGAACTCGGATCCGAGGATGAGGAGGGCGTCGCCTCGACGACGATCCAGCCCGGACAGCTCATCTGCTTCGCGATCAACGAGGCATCGAGAATCCGGCCCGCAGCGGGATTCAGCGGAGTCCTCCTCAACGTCACCGTCGAAGGACGTTCATTCGCCAACAAGTAACCCACTCGAATACCCGAAGGATCGAAGATGACCTCTTCCGCTCGTGCGCGCGTCGGCACCTACGCGCTCCTCACGATGACCGTTGCGGCGGTGTTCAACTTCCGCAACGTCATCAACAACTCGGTGTCCATCGGCCTGGCATCGGCCCCGGCCTTCTTCTTCGCAACGCTGCTCTACTTCCTGCCCTACACGCTCATCATCGCCGAGCTCGTCGCCCTCAACAAGGACTCGGAATCCGGCGACTACCGGTGGGTCAAGACCTCCCTGGGAGGGCGCTGGGCCTTCCTCGGCGCCTTCTCCTACTGGTTCGTCAACCTCTTCTACTTCGCCTCCCTCCTGCCGATCGTCCTCGTCTACGCCTCGTACATGATCTGGGGGCAGGAGAAGGTCCTGTCGCAGACGGCGATCACGGTGATCTCGATCGCCGTATTCGCCCTCGCCACGTGGGTGTCGACCAAGGGCGCGGCCTGGATCGGGAAGGTCACCAACATCGGGGCGACTTTGATGATGGCCATGGCCCTCGCCTTCGTCGTCCTCACCGCGGCGGCACTGGCCGGAGGACTCGAACCCGCGACGCCGATCACGCTGTCCGCGATGAAACCCGACACCGCCTCCTTCGCCTCCATGTGGGCCTTCTTCGGCACCCTCGCATGGATCATCCAGGGCGTGGGAGGCGCCGAGTCCGTCGGCGTCTACATCAACGATCTCAAGGGCGGGGTCCGATCCTTCATCAGGACCATCATCTTCGCGGGCCTCATGATCGGCATGCTCTACGCCGTCGCCTCCCTCCTCATGACCGTCTTCGTCAAGGCCGGGGAACTGTCGTACTCCGAGGGCATCTTCCAGACGATGGGCGGCCTCGGGGCCTACTTCGGCCTTGAAAGCGGGCTCATCAACAGGGTCGTCGGCCTCGTCATGCTCACCGCGACCCTCGGATCCCTCCTCATGTGGACTGCGACTCCCGTCAAGATCTTCTTCTCCGAGATCCCCGGCGGCATCTTCGGCGACAAGCTCGTCGAGCTCAACGACCGGGGCATTCCGTGGCGCGCCGCATGGGTCCAGTTCCTCATCGTCGTCCCGATCCTCATCATTCCCGCCCTCGGCTCGGATTCCATCGACGGTCTTCTCCAGATCGTCATCAACATGACGGCGGCGACGGCCCTCATCCCGCCGCTGTTCATCTACCTCGCCTACTTCTTCTTCAGGAAGAACTACGACGACGTGCCGCGCGGCTTCAAGATCGGATCGCGTCGTTTCGGAATGGGGATGGCGGCCTTCATGATCCTCGTCTTCTCCTTCGTCTTCATCACCGGCACGCTGCCCTACGGGCAGGAGGTGTGGCTCACGCTCGTCTACAACATCGGCGGCGTCGTCATCTTCATCGGGGGCGCGTACATCATCTACCAGCGGTACATCAATCGGCTCCGGGCCGAGGACCCCGCCGCTGCGCATGAGGAACTCACCCCGACTGCGGAGCGCATGAGGAGGCGCTGAGCCGCATCGTGCGTATCGAGCGCATCCCGGAGCGAGGACTCGGTCCCGATTCCGGGATGCGCTCGTCGTCTTCCGAGCCTTCCAGGCGGCGCCCGGAGCCGCTGCCGGGGCCGGTCCCGAAGAGCCGCCGGGGCAGGTCCCGGAGGCCCGGCGGAGGGGCTGCGGTGCGAATGCCCGAATGACGGTCGGGCACTACGCCGTCGGATGTCGGCCATAGGATGAGATGAATCGCGCCCGCCGCCGCGGGCGCCCGGAGGAAATGGGGATCCGTGGCACTGATCGTGCAGAAGTACGGGGGCTCGTCGGTCGCCGATGTCGAGGCGATGAAGCGAGTCGCACGCCGCGTCGCCGACACGCACGACGCCGGTCATCAGGTCGTCGTCGTCGTATCCGCGATGGGCGACACGACTGACGACCTCCTCGATACGGCCGCACAACTCACCGCGAAGGCCCCCGAACGGGAGATGGACATCCTGCTCTCCGCGGGGGAGCGGATCTCGATGGCCCTGCTCGCCATGGCCGTCAATGAACTCGGCGTCCAGGCCCAGGCCTACACGGGCGCCCAAGCCGGCATCCGCACGGACTCCCACCACGGTCGCGCGCAGATCGTCGGCATGGTCCCCGAGCGCGTCGCCCGCGCGGTCAAGGAGGGCCAGGTCGCGATCGTCGCCGGCTTCCAGGGGGTGTCCGAGGACGATGACGTCACGACCCTCGGCCGTGGCGGTTCGGATACGACCGCCGTCGCCCTCGCCGCCGCCCTCGGCGCCGATGTCTGCGAGATCTACACCGACGTCGACGGACTCTTCTCGGCCGACCCGAGGATCGTCCCGAAGGCGCATCGTCTGCGCACCGTCACGCAGGAGGAGACCCTCGAACTCGCGGCCCACGGCGCGAAGATCCTGCACCTGCGCGCGGTGGAGTTCGCCCGTCGTTACGGCGTTCCCCTCCACGTCCGCTCCTCCTTCTCGGAGAAGAATGGAACGTGGATCTCCGATTCTCCCGCCAACCCCGAGCTCGAGGGCCTCGTGCCCTCGGCCGCCCTCGTCGATCCGAAGGACCTCACCATGGAGAAGCCCCTGATCTCGGGAATCGCGCACGACCGCTCCCAGGACAAGATCACGGTCACGAACCTGCCGAACAATCCCGGTGTCGCCGCTCGGGTGTTCTCGATCTGCGCGCAGGTCGGCGCGAACATCGACATGATCGTTCAGAACGTTCCGGTTTCCGACCCGACCCTTGCGAACATCTCCTTCACGCTCCCCGAGGGCGACGCCCAGCGCACGCTCGAGGCCCTCGAGGCCGCGCGCGATGAGATCGGCTTCGACGAGCTGCGGTACAACCCGAATATCGGCAAGCTCTCCCTGGTCGGCGCGGGCATGCGGACGAATCCGGGCGTGTCCGCGAAGCTCTTCGCAGCCCTGTCGGATGCGGGGATCAACATCGATCTGATCTCGACCTCGGAGATCCGCATCTCGGTCGTGACGAGGCTCGACGATCTCGATCGGGCGGTGAAGGCCGTGCACTCGGCCTTCGGGCTCGACGCGACCGAGACGGAGGCCGTCGTCTACGGCGGCACCGGCCGCTGACCCCTCCCCTCCCCCCTCCACCGAAAGCATCACCTTCGCCCGCCGAGATCATCACCTTCATCCATCGAGATCATCACTTTCGCCCGTCGAGATCATCCCTTCATCCATCGAGATCATCACTTTCGCCCGTCGAGATCATCACCTTCGTGGCTCTGTGCACTGGTGATGCTCTCGAGGCCGAGAAGTAGTAGTGCTTTCGACGAAAGGAAGTGATGCTTTCGGTGAAGAAAAGTGATGCTTTCGGCGGAGAGGGAATAACGAAAAGGAGAACATCATGACCGGACTCAATGTCGCAGTCGTCGGCGCCACCGGACAGGTCGGCCGCGTCATGCGCACGCTGCTCGAGGAGCGCGGCTTCCCGGTGAAGTCGATCCGCTTCTTCTCCTCCGCGCGTTCGGCCGGGACAACACTCGAATGGAAGGGCGAGGAGATCACGGTCGAGGACGTCGCCACCGCCGACTTCTCGGGGATCGACATCGCCGTGTTCTCCGCAGGGGCGGGCGCCTCGCGCGACTACGCGCCGAAGTTCGCCGCGGCCGGAGCGGTCGTCGTCGACAACTCCTCCGCATGGCGCAAGGACCCGGAGGTCCCGCTCGTCGTCTCCGAGGTGAATCCCGAGGACGCGGCCGAGCGCCCGAAGGGCATCATCGCGAACCCGAACTGCACGACGATGGCGGCGATGCCGGTGCTGCGCCCGCTCGTCGACGAGGCGGGAGGCCTTAAGCGGCTCTTCGTGTCAAGCTACCAGGCCGTCTCCGGTTCGGGGATCAAGGGCGTTCAAGAGCTCATCCGCCAGACGAAGGCGGGCGTCGAGCAGGATCTCGCCGCCCTCGCCCTCGACGGTCGCGCAGTCGCGCTGCCGGATCCCGAGGTGTACGTCGCGCCGATCGCCTTCGACGTGGTCGCGCTCGCAGGTTCGATCGTCGAGGACGGAACGGAGGAGACCGACGAGGAGCAGAAGCTCCGCAACGAGTCGCGCCGCATCCTCCACATCCCGGATCTCAAGGTGTCGGGCACCTGCGTGCGCGTCCCCGTCTTCACGGGGCACACCCTCACGATCCACGCCGAGTTCTCCGGGGCGATCACGCCCGAGAGGGCGCGCGAAATCCTCGCCGATGCGCCGGGCGTGCGGGTCGTCGAGGTGCCGACGCCGCTCGAGGCGGCGGGTCGCGACGAGGTCCTCGTCGGCCGCATCCGCCAGGATCAGGCGGTCGATGACGGCCGCGGGCTGGTGCTCGTGGTGTCGGCCGACAATCTGCGCAAGGGCGCGGCCCTCAACGCGATCCAGGTCGCCGAGGTCGTCGCGCGCGAATTCGGGGACTGAGTCCCGTCCGCTCATCGGCTTCGGGCTCTAACTCGGCGTGGAGCCCGAACCCGCGAGTCCATGATCGACGGTTTCGCCCTCGGCCCGATTATCGGGGCCGAGGGCGATCGTCAGTTCCGGCGTGCGCGCGTCACTTCTCGGATTCTGCGATCTGCTTGCGCACCTCGTCCATGTCGAGGCCGCGGATCTGGGAGATGAGGTCGTCGAGGGCCGAGCCGGGCAGAGCGCCGGACTGGCGGAAGATGGCGATGCCGTCGCGGAAGGCCATGAGCGTCGGGATCGAGGAGATCTGCGCGGCGTGCGCGAGGTCCTGCTCGGCGTCGGTGTCGATCTTGCCGAAGACGATGTCGGGGTTCTTCTCGGAGGCTTCTTCGAAGACGGGGGCGAACTGCCGGCAGGGGCCGCACCAGGCGGCCCAGAAATCGACGAGGACGATGCCGTTCTCGGCGACGGTCGTTTCGAAGTTCTCAGCGGTCAGGGCGATGGTGGACATGGATTCTCCTCAGATTCCCGGGGTGCCCGGAGGGTCGGTCGTGCGGGCGTGCTGCCCTTTCGCTTTAGGACAACGATGCCGCATCGGCGGCTATTCCGCTCGGGGAGGGCGTCCGGGTGTGATCCTCGACGCTTCGACGCCGAGGGCGCGCAGGATGAATTCTTCAGCGACTTCGGCGCGGGCGCGGCCCTCCGCGGGGCGTCCGGGGGCTTCGGCGCCCATGAGGCAGGCGTGGATGATGGGGACGAGGGCTCGCGGGTCCTGCTTCGGGATCGCGCCGGCGTTCATCGCATCGACGAGGATGGAACCGAGGTAGCGTTCGACTGCTCCGGCATGGTCGTGGAGGTGCCCGGAGTTCGGGCGGGAGACCTGATCGCGAAGATTGAGGCGCCCGGAGATGTGGTAGTGGTCGGTCATCTCCAGGTGGAGGCGGATGTAGGTCCGCAGTCTTTCGATCGGGTCGCTCTGCGCTTCGACTGCGGCGCGCAGTGTCGTGCCGAACTCGCTGGTCGCTTCTTTCATGTAGGCGAGGAGGAGGACTTCCTTGTCCTCGAAGTGGTTGTAGACGGCCGTGCGGCCGATCCCCGCGCGGCTGGCGATCTGCGCCATCGTGATCGTGTCGAAGGGGTTGTCTGCGAGGAGTTCTCCGAGGGCGTCGAAGAGCTTGCGGCGCGTGAGCGCCCGGTGGTCTGCGAGGCACTCTCCGATGATCTTGGGCATGGGGATATTCTGACACCGAAAGCCTTGGTGTCGTCAAAGATTCATGTCAGGCGGGCGGTGATCGTCCTCGTCGCTTCGCGCACGGCGCGCACGATCGGTAGATCCGCGCCGATCCAATCGACGGCCTCCGCGTCCTCGAGGTCGAGCCAGCGGAGTTCGGAATGCGAATCGCCGGCGCGGGGAGCGGGGGAGTCGGGGGCGACTTCGGCGAGCCAGACGCCCATGTCCCTGCCTCCCAGGATCGGCCACCAGCCGCCCTCGGGGGAGGGGATCTCGGCCCCGAAGATCAGGGCGGTCCCGAGCTCCTCCTCGATCTCCCTGGCCAGAGCCTCCAGGGGTTCTTCGCCCGGGTTGATCTTCCCTCCGGGCAGTTCGAAGCGCCCTGCGAGTTCGGCGGGGTAGGCGCGTGCGGCGCACAGGAGGCGCGAGGGGGAGTCGAGGGAGTCGAGGATCACGGCGGCGACGACGGGGGCGGGTTTCATGGGATGAGTCTACGGAGGCGGTGCGCGCAGGTGCGGGGCGTCTCCGCTTCAATCGATCCGGCTGATCCGTCGCGATGAGGGAAAGCTCGCCCCGTCTCGCCCCGTATGCTTCGCTGCTCGTCGCCGCCGGGCAATATGGAAGGCCCCCGGACGGAGCGGTTCGTCTGCTTCAGGATGCTCCGCTTTGGACGAGGAGGGCATCGGCGGTTATGATCGGGGTACCTCCTCCGATGGAGGCTCGCGGGCGTAGTTCATCGGTAGAATGGAAGCTTCCCAAGCTTCAGAGGCGGGTTCGATTCCCGTCGCCCGCTCCAATAGAACGTCACTTTGGATACAAGGATTTCCGGCCCGGCCGGAAAGTATCCGGGGTGGCGTTTTCGCTGTTCTGGGGTGGTTTTTTGGGGTGGCGCGGTCGGGCGCGCGGAGCTGCGGAGCGGCTCATAGTGCTGGCTGATCGGAGCCTCAGAAGGCCATCTCAGGAGTCTGCTCGGCCGGTCGAGGCCGGAAGCGTCAAAAAGTATGGCCTAGCGTCAAAAGGTACGACCCCGCGCCAAAAGGTATGGGGCTTGCGTCAAAAAGTATCTAGCAAGCGTCAAAAGGTTTGAGGCGGGTCGAACGGATGAGGGAGCGGAACTGACACTACAAGAGAACCGCTGCCAGCGACAGGTTGCAGGGTGCGCCGCTTCTAGCGAACTCTAAGTGGCAGCATAGTCAAACAGCTGATTCGATCACATCGACCGCTGAGTTTGAGAAGACGAGCCGACGTTCGGGCGCTTCGGCGTGTCCACAGCCATGGACGATGCTGGGAGATACAATAAAAAGTAATGACTTTTTAAGTTGCTATTGAAGTGAACTACTGCGGGCGTCACGCGAACAGAGAGGACCTAGACATGGCTGAAGCGAAAGTACGCACCACCATGGAGTTCTTCAATATGTCGGACTTCTTGCGGGGTCAGTCCTCGAAGATCATCACGAAACTTTCTGAACAAGATGAGGCCGGATTCATCCTAAAAAACGGCAAGCCCATGGCAGTACTGATGTCCATCGAGCGCTATGAGCGGTTGATGCAATCAGGAATCGATATCACCGAATACTAATAATCACACCTACAAGGATCAATTGATGGCAGTGAAAAAGACCGAACTGTACGCCATTCTCTGGGAGGCCGCGAACAATCTCCGTGGTGGCGTGGAGCCTGCCCGGTACAAGGACTATGTCCTGACACTTCTGTTCTTCAAGTACGTCTCGGATCGTTACAAGGGAGAACGCTATGGCGACTATTCGGTGCGTGAAGGAGCTTCATTCGAAGACCTGGTAGCTGCCAAGGGAAAGACGGATATCGGTGAACGAGTCGATAAGATTCTTTCAGCCTTTCTTGAAGAAAACCAGCTGCAGGGTTCGTTGCCCGATGTCTCGTTCAATAATGAGGACGAACTGGGCCACGGTAAGGAACTGGTCGATAGGGTCACCAAACTCATCGCCGTGTTCGAGAACCCCGCAATTGACTTCAGAACCAATCGCGCCAGCGGCGATGACATCATCGGAGACGCCTACGAGTACTTCATGATGAAGTTCGCCCAGGAGTCCGGCAAGAGTAAGGGGCAGTTTTACACGCCCTCCGAAGTCTCGCGCATCATGGCCCGCCTAATCGGTATCGCGAATATTGACGCTTCCCGGAAAACATCCTGGACACTTTACGATCCGGCTTGTGGTAGTGGTTCCCTGTTGATTCGCGCCGCAGATGAAGCGCCAGTGAACCGACAAGGGAACTCGGTTGTCACGATCTACGGGCAAGAAGTCGACAAATCAACTGCTGGCCTTGCCCGGATGAATCTCGTGCTCCACCAGAAGGGCACTGGTGAAATCAAGACTCAGTCCACACTGAGCTCGCCGCAGTTCAAAGACAGCTTTGATCAGCTCCGAAAGTTCGACTTCATTGTCATGAATCCGCCATTCTCCGATAAGGAGTGGACGAACGGAATCAACCCGGACAATGACATCTACCATCGCTTCGACGGCTACGGGACTCCGCCCGCGAAAAATGGCGACTGGGCCTGGTTCCTCCACGTACTCAAGTCCCTCGACTCTGCGGGTAAGGCGGCAATCATCATGCCGCATGGAGTTCTCTTCCGAGGCAATTCCGAGGAGACAATCCGCAAGCAGGTATTGGCGAACAGGTACATCACTGGCATCGTCAGCTTGCCTGCGAATTTGTTCTACGGCACAGGAATCCCTGCATGCATCATCGTGATCGACAAAGAACGTACTGAGGAGCACGACGGCATTTTCATGATCGATGCCAGCCAAGGATTCAAGAAAGACGGAAATAAGAACCGCCTGCGTGAGCAGGACATCGAACGTATCGTCCATACCTTCACCAACAAGTTGGACGTGCCTGGGTACTCGCGGATGGTGTCGTACGAGGAGATCCTGGAGAACAACGGTGGGAACCTCAATGTTCCCCGCTACATCCAGCGACCTGCAACCGAACTACCGCAGGACATTGCCGCTCATCTCCAAGGCGGGATACCCGCCAAAGACATTGAGTCCCTGGGCTCGCTGTGGGAAGTCGCGCCAGCGTTGAAGAACCAGCTATTCAACCGGCAGGACAGTGGGCGCTTTGAACTCCTGCTTTCGCCTGATGCGCTTGCTTCTCATATCGCTACCGATCCAGGTTTGGAGGCACAAAAACAGAAGGAAACCGCAGCTTGGTTTGACGCTTGGGCACAGAGCACTGCACGCCCAGTGCTACTCGATATTGACAAGGAAACGGATCTAAAAGCAATGATCCGGGCTATTGGCCAGCAACTCGTGCGCGATTATTCGGACGCCCGGATGCTTGATGCGTACGACGTTTTTGACGTCCTCCTGAACTACTGGAACGAGCGTCTACAAGATGACGCCTATCTGATCAAGGCCGTCGGCTACCTCGCAGGACGAGAGATCGAGTACATCTACCAAGAGAAGAAGAACGCTGACGGAGAGAAAATCAAGACAAGCAAGGTCACTGGCTTCGACGGCGTGCTCCTCCCCAAAGAACTTATCGAGGTGGAATACTTCGCCACCGAGCGTTCGCGTCTTTCGGATCTTGAGCAGCAGATTGCTGCAAGCGAAGCAGAGCTGGATCAGATACTTGAAGAGCAACCGGAAGAAGACAACCCATTCGACAGCGTACTTAGTAGCAGCGGGAGCGTGACCAAGGCTGCGTTGAAATCCCGCATTGCCGAACTCGAGGCCATGAAATCGACTCCCGAGTTGACCGTGGTTGCTGAGTTGCTAGAAGCACTAGCCAGCAAGAACACAATTCGGATCGCATGGCTCTTGGAACAGAACCCTGATGTAGCCGCCTTGGACCTTTACGGCAAGAATGGAAAGCTGATCAAGCGCAACACTGTTGCAGTGCAACAGCAGCTGCTGGCTGAAGCGCCTATTCCGGAACTCTATCGAGAGGAATACGAGGCACTCACTGCCTACCAAGCGGTGCTAGAGCACCTCACTAGGCTAAAGACGCAGGCGAAGGAGGCGCGCAAAGACTTGGACGCTCTCGTGAAGGAACAGTACGGCGAGTTGTCCGAGGACGAAATCAAGCACCTCTTGTTCGAAAAGAAATGGTGCGCCGCGCTTTCCATGCGCATCGTCGCTCTATTTGCGCAGCGCCTGCACGAGTACACCACCCGCATTACGGAGATCGCTAAACGATACGAACGAACTCTTCCCGCCATCGAGGCCGACGTTCAGCGATCTCGTGACACCGTTCTCCGGAGCCTTGAGAGGATGGGATACTCGTGGTAACTCAGTACCCCGCAACTTGGGCGGATGTAAGACTTGGCGATCTGGCCACTATTGTCCGCGGAGCATCCCCAAGACCAATCGATAATTTCCTAACAGATTCGCCAAGCGGTACTAACTGGATAAAGATCGGCGATGCGCCAAGAAAAGGACGTTATATTTCCAGTACTGCTGAACGCGTTACGAAGGAAGGCGCGGAAAAGTCCGTTCATGTTGTCCCTGGCGATTTGATTTTGTCGAACTCGATGAGTTTTGGTCGCCCCTACATACTAAGAATTTCTGGCTGCATCCACGATGGTTGGCTACGACTCTCAGATTTTGACAAACGAGTGGATGTGCGTTTCCTCGCAGAACTTCTGGCTTCAAGCTTTGTGTATCAGCAGTACGAGTCGCTCGCTGCTGGTAGTGGAGTTCAGAACCTCAATAAGGAGGTCGTGAGAAAAGTTGCCATCCCGTTACCTTCGCTACCTGAGCAGCAGGCGATCGCTGATGTGCTATCTGGGTTTGATGAGCATCTCGCGAACCTAGACGCGCTCATCGCTAAGAAGCAGGCCATTCGCGATGGAGCGCTCGAAGAGCTTGTCAGCGGAACGCGGCGCATTCCGGGGTTCTCGCAACCTTGGCGTGTGATCAATTTTGCCGAAGAGATTATTCCGAAGGCCAGAATTGGCTGGCAAGGACTTAAAGCGGGCGAATATTTGCGTTCGGGATACAGTCTTCTGATTTCCGGTACTGATTTTGAGGACGGTCATGTATCAACTAAGCAGATCTTTTTCGTCAGCCAAAAACGGTATGAAATGGATCCTGCGATACAGGTCCAGGCTGGCGATGTGCTGGTTACTAAAGATGGAACTATCGGAAAGGTAGCCTTAGTTCCAGATTTGGGAATGCCTGCAACACTAAATAGTGGAGTGTTTGTTTTTCGTCCTCACTCTTCTCTAGCACGCGAGTTTTTGTACTGGGTTCTCATGTCGTCGGTCTTTCGTGCATTTATCAATACGCTAGCGGCTGGATCGACAATCAAACACCTCTACCAGAAAGATCTCGCAGACTTCTCATTCTCTGCCCCATCTACCGATAGTGAACAGATCAGTATTTCCGAGGCCCTTTTTGCGATGGACGCGGAGATTGTCAGTCTTGTTGAGGAACGCGCGAAGGTTGAGCGGCTGAAGCAGGGAGCTATGGAAGACTTGTTGACAGGCCGTGTGCGTTTGCCGGTACACGAGGAGGCGTCATGAACCTGAACGTGAGCACTGAGTTTGAGGCCCAGAAGCGCCTAATCAAGGAGTGCCTAGTCAAGCACCTCGGATACGAGTTCATTGGTGAACTGCGTGATCTGGCGAACGCGCCTGTGCGCGAGGATGACTTGCGTGCGCATTTGATCGACCGGGGCTATCCAACGAATGCGGTCACTCAGGCGGTCAAGGCACTGATGGATTTGACTCAGAATCGGGGCCTGCCGCTCTACGAAGCCAACAAGCAAATCTACTCGCTGTTGCGCTATGGGTATAAGTACCGCGACGCAGTTGATCACAAGCATAAGACGCTGCACTACATTGACTGGATGCATCCAGAGCTCAATAAGTTCGCTCTGGCAGAAGAAGTGACGGTGCGGTACACCTCCGGGGGCGCGAAGAGCAAACGCCCGGATATCGTGCTCTACATCAACGGCATTTCCGTGGCCATGTTCGAGCTGAAGAAGTCCTCGGTAGAGGCCTCCCAGGGGATTCGGCAGCTCATCACCAACCAGAAGCCTGAGTACATTTCGGGCTTCTTCACCACGCAACAGCTACTTCTCGCCGGTAACGAGTCCCAGGGGCTCTACTACGGGACGATCGAAACGCCCGAAAAGTTCTACCTGCAGTGGAGAGAAGACGATGCGGCAGAAGATGCGGCGTCTGTTGAGGTTCGCACACTGCGCGAACAGGTCGCGAACACTTTGCAGCAGGGAGTAGTCTCGCTGTGCCACAAGCAACGTTTGTTGCAGTTCATTCATGACTTCGTAATCTTTGACGGAGGAAAGAAGAAGCTCGCCCGGCACAATCAAGTATTTGCCTGCTTGGCATCGCGGCCTTTCCTGAAACGGGGTGAGGGTGGGATCATCTGGAACACGCAGGGGTCCGGAAAGTCCCTCATTATGGCGTGGCTGACGCAATGGATCGTTGAGAATCTGGATGATTCTAGGGTTGTCATCATCACCGACCGGGATGAACTCGACAAGCAAATCCGCGACCTGTTCTATAGCATCGATGTTCCAATCCACCGTGCGACAAGTGGTGCGGACCTGAGAGCTGTCTTGAACGCCTCTACTGAGCGCGTGGTGTGTTCGCTGATCCACAAGTACGGTCACAACGCCGGAAAGGACGCAGACCTCGAAGCGTACCGCCATGAACTACTAGAGGCTCTGCCCAGCGATTACGAAGCGAAGGGCAACATCGTCGCTTTTATCGACGAAGCGCACCGCACCAACTCCGGCAAATTGCATGAGGCAGTCCGCCAGTTGATGCCGAATGCCACCCTAATCGGTTTTACTGGTACGCCCCTGCTCAAGAAAGACAAGAAGACCACAATGGAGGTCTTCGGACCTTACATTCACACCTACAAGTTCAACGACGCCGTCGCGGACAACGTGATCCTCGATCTGCGTTACGAAGCCCGAGACGTCGACCAGGATTTATCTTCCGAGGCGCGCATTGATCAATGGTTCGAGGCCAAGACCCAAGGCCTTACCGACAGCGCAAAAGACAAGTTAAAGAAAACATGGGCGACACTGAACAAGTTGTATTCGTCGCGGGAACGGCTGGGCAAGATCGCGGCGGACATTCAGGTTGATATGGCAACCAAACCCCGATTGCAGGGCCGGGGAACGGCCATGCTCGTTGCGGGTAGTATCTACCAAGCGTGTCGCTACTGGGAGATTTTCCAATCGGCTGGCTTCAAGCGATGCGCTGTCGTCACTTCGTATGAGCCCAGCGATGCTGCCGTGCGCACCGCCTCCTCCGACCTGGACGGGGAAAGCGAAGACGAATACAAGAAGCGCATCTACGAGCTGATGCTTGGCGGCAAGAGCGTCAAGGAATTCGAAGACGAGGCTAAGCGCTTTTTCAAGGACGAGCCTGAGCGCATGAAGCTGCTTATCGTCGTCGATAAGCTGCTGACCGGGTTTGATGCGCCTAGCGCCACCTACCTGTACATCGACAAGTCGATGCGGGATCACGACCTTTTCCAAGCGATCTGCCGGGTGAATCGGCCCGATGACGAGAGCAAGGACTACGGTTACATTGTCGACTACAAGGACCTATTCCGCTCCGTGCAATCCGCCTTCGTTGACTACACGACCGCAGCCTTCGACGAGTTCAGCCGCGAGGACGTAGATGGACTGATCAAGAATCGCAACATCGAGGCGAAAGCGACAATGGAAGGGGCAAGGACCTCTCTGTCGCAGTTGCTTTCAGAGGTCGACTCCCCACGAGATGACGCAGCCTGTATCCGCTTCTTCTGCCAGGTTCCTGACGAGGCCGATTCCGCTGACGCAGGATCACGCAAGCGCTCTACTTTCTATTCCCTCGTCGCAACATTGACGCGAGCATTTGCTCAATGCAGCGACAGCCTCGTAACAGACTTTGCCTACAGTCCGCAGCAGGTTGAATCTCTTCGACACGAAGTGCGCAACTACAACCAACTCAAAGACGCTGTCATGCTTGCAGCGGAGGACTGGATTGACCTGCGCAGCTACCAGGAGGACATGAGGTTCATCCTGGACACCTATGTCTCCGCGCACGACAGCACCGTGGTGTCCAAATTGGACGACACACCCTTGGTTGAGCTGCTGGCCGACAAGTCATCCACTACACCGGTGGACACCATCATCGACGGGGTGACGCCTGGCAACAACGGGAAAGCAGAGATCATCGATGCCAACCTGACACGCGAGATTATCCGCAAAATGCCGGTGAACCGCGCCTACTACGGGAAGATGTCAGAACTGCTCAAGAAAGTCATCGAAGAGCGTCGCCTCGGGGCTATTTCTTATGCGGAGTACCTGCGTCAAGTGGCAGAACTGGCCCGTCGCATCCTTTCTCCCGAACAGACCGAGAACTATCCGGCACCTGTGCGAACCCGAGCGGCCACTCGGGCCTTGTACGACTTCGTGCAGAATCGTGAAGAATTTGACGGCATGGATCTCGAACTAGTGGCCCTGGACCTTGACGAGAGCATTCGCGATTCAGCCGAGTCCGGGTGGTTGGCGAATCTCCAAAAACAACGCCGTATCAAGAAGGCGATCGCCACAGTTCTGGATGAGCTGGAAATTCTTGAAACACATATCGCTGCACTGGTTGACGACTTCTTCGATCTGATTTCTCAGCAGGATGAGTACACCAATGTCTGAGCAGATCATCCAGGTAGGAGCCGTCGCGGTCAAGGTTATCCGTAAAGAAACACTGAAAAATGTCTACCTACGGATTATCCCGCCGCATGCTGATGTCACGTTGAGTGCACCCGCATATATACCCGAGCAAGACCTGACCCACTTTCTGCTCGAGAAGCTGCCCGAAATCTATAAGCGCCAACAGCAGATCCGCACTCAACCCCGTCAGTCTGAGCGCACATACGTTTCCGGCGAAGCTCACTACCTTTGGGGCAAGCCCTACCGGCTTCAGGTCAACCATGATGGCCGTCGCACCGCTGTATCCAAGCGTCCAGGCAAACTCATCCTGACCGTGCCGGAGAACTATGACTCGCATCAGCGCGAAAAGGTGCTCACCGAGTGGTATCGCGGCGAGCTTTACCGGGTGCTTGACTCTGCGGCGCAACGTTGTCAGCAACATACGGGGATCACGGCCGAGGAGTTCCGCATCAGGCAGATGAAGACTCGTTGGGGCACCTGCAATGTCAACGATCGCAGAATCTGGCTCAATCTCCAATTGGTGAAAAAGCCGCCTCAGTGCTTGGAATATGTGATCATCCACGAACTCGTGCACCTGCTCGAGCCTAACCACACGAACCGGTTCTATGAGCTGGTTGAATCATTCTGCCCGACATGGCGGGAAGCTGATCGAACTTTGCGGGAACTACCGCTGGACCATATCAGTAAGGAGGACATTCGAGTTGGCGACCGCCTTGCGTAGTCATGCGGATGTCTATGACATTAACCGAAAGACCGGGGCCCTGATCCTGGGGAAGAACCGGCTTGATGACTACGCTGAAAAGTACCTTACGGAGCATTGCCCGCAGGCACTCAAGACTCCAATGGCAATTCCTATTGATGAGTTGCTGGAGGCAAGCGGGCTCCATGTCGAATTAGCTCACTTGTCTGCTAGTTCGGATGTATTCGCATGTTGTGTCTTGGTTGATGGCCCTGTGGACGTCTATGATCCGAGCACAGGAGAATCGACGCCGGTCTTCTACAAGGCTGGAACCATCCTGGTGGATCCTGACTCAGAGTGGAGCCGAGGTAGGGGCGCACGGCGCAATGCCCTGATGCACGAGCTACTCCATTGGGAAAAGGACCGTGTCTTCTTCCAGATACATCATCAAAGGCTCGCGGTGATCGGGCAGTCTCCTGAGCCTTTGAAGTCTCGCACCTCGGCAACATTCTTCCAGCCATCGGAGAAGTCGAAGCGTAAAGAGACAGAGCTTCAGTGGCTGGAATGGCAAGCACACCGTCTTGCTCCTCGCGTCCTCATGCCCAGAACAACGTTCACTCTGGCCGCCAATCAGATACTGGACACAGCTACCGATTCGACGTGTAGCGACTTGGTGGATCAGCTCGCAGACCTTTTCGAGGTCTCTCGTGCTGCCGTGAAATACCGTCTCAAGGAGGTCGGGCTACTGCCTCGTATCTCGCAGTTGGGCGACTTCCAAGCGGTTTTCAGTTTCATCCGCGACGGGAGGGATGAATACGTCTCTTTGACCCCTGTGCAAGCAGCGATACTTCTTTGGGAAAACCCTCGGTTGCAGCAATGGGTGCGCGGCGGTGACTACATCTTCGTGGAGGGCTACTTCGTTAGGAACAGCACTCGTTACGTGCGTCTTGACACTCAAGGAGCTTTCCGGCTCAAACCGGCTGC
>NZ_JBNOYB010000005.1:0-20894 GCF_050312375.1 Schaalia sp. | reverse complement strand
ACCTGCTGTCCGGGGGTTTTTGGGGGTCGCCCGCTTCGCGGGTGTTGTCCGGGGGTTTTTGGGGGTCGCCCGCTTCGCGAGTGCTGTCTCCGGAGGGGACGGCGGACTCCTCGTGCCTCTTGGGCCGTCGTCGAGGGCGCTTGAACCTTCCGGGAGCACGTGAGCCCTTCCTGGGTGTGTGAATTCCGGGCGCGTTTGCGAACTCAGGATCCTGGGCGCGTCCGCGAGCGGGTCCAGAGAACCCCGAAAGTGCCCAAGAGGGCGTTGGCGCTCTTCGGGAGGCGCTCTTGGGCACTTCTGGGGTCGACTTCCTGCCCAAGCCGTGATCGGGAGCACTCTGTCTCGATTTGTCAGTGGGCATGTTGCTCGGCTAATGTCTTCTCTTGTCGCCAGCGACTCGACGGAGTCGAGGGTGATGCCCAATGGGGTATGGTGTAATTGGCAACACAGCTGATTCTGGTTCAGCCATTCTAGGTTCGAGTCCTGGTACCCCAGCGATCACAGGCGCTGCTTGTGCTCATCAGGCCCCCATCGTCTAGCGGCCTAGGACGACGCCCTCTCACGGCGTTAACACCGGTTCAAATCCGGTTGGGGGTACGGAGATCGTTTCGGCGATCGACAAACACTCGTTCGCGAGTCATACGCCCCCATCGTCTAGCGGCCTAGGACGACGCCCTCTCACGGCGTTAACACCGGTTCAAATCCGGTTGGGGGTACGAGAAAAGCGGAGGGGCCCATCGGGTTCCTCCGCTTCTTGCGTGTGCGCGTGTGCGGGGCGCTGGGCTGCGGGCCGCTGGCGACAAGTCGGACAGTGGGTTACTGGCAGGCGGTCACAAGTCGGACAGTGGGCTGCGCGCCGCTGGCAACAAGTCGGACAGTGGGTTACTGGCAGGCGGTCACAAGTCGGACAGTGGGCTGCGCGCCGCTGGCAACAAGTCGGACAGAGCCGTCCCCGTGTGCAACGGCCGTAAGCGCTGACCTGCGAATGTGGTCGGAACCTCAACCCGCTCTGTCCGAGTTGTTGTCACGCTTGGAACAGGGTGCGTCCGAGTTGTCGCCGAGGTCGGAAGGGGGGTGTGTTCGGGTTGGTGGCGCGCCTGGAGCGGGGTGTGTGCGGGTTGTTGCCGAGGCTGCAAGACGGCTTGTCCGAGTTGCCGCCCAGAGCAGAGCAAGGGCGCTCAAGCGCGAACGAGCCCGGAGCGGAACGGGTCCGCCTCCGAGTGGAACGGGTCCATCTCCGAGAGTTCCGCCCCATCCCGAGGCGTCATTCCGAGACGCTTCAGAGCTCGACGTCCTCGACGCTGCGCAGGAAATCCGAGAGGCGGTTGGCGGCGGCGACCACCGAGGGGCCGTGCTGGCGACCGGGCTGACGGCCCATGCGCTCGATCGGCCCGGAGACCGACAGAGCGGCGAGGACGCGGCCCGAGGGGCCGCGGACGGGGGCCGACACGGAGGCGACGCCGGGTTCGCGCTCGCCGACGGATTGGGCCCAGCCGCGGCGACGCACCTGGGAGAGCATCGTCGCATTGAAGGAGGCTCCGTAAAGCCCCCGGTGCAGACGATCGGGCTCCTCCCAGGCGAGGAGGACCTGCGCGGCGGAACCCGCTGCCATCGACAAGGTGGCGCCGACCGGGATCGAGTCGCGAAGACCCATCTCCCGTTCCGAAGCGGCGACGCACACGCGGTAGTCGCCCTGGCGGCGGAAGAGCTGGGACGATTCCTTCGTGTGGTCGCGAAGGGCCTGCAGGACGGGCATCGACGCGGCGAGGAGCCTGTCCTCGCCGGCCGACGATGCGAGCTCCTGAAGCCGGGGGCCGAGGACGAAACGGCCCTGCATGTCGCGGGCGACCATGCGGTGATACTCGAGGGCGACCGCGAGGCGGTGCGCGGTGGGACGAGCCAGACCGGTCGTCGAGACGAGTTGGGCCAAGGTGGCGGGACCGGCCTCGAGGGCGCCGAGAACCAGCGCCGCCTTGTCCAATACGCCGACTCCGCTAGATGTCGAGTCCTCCATGCCTCAAAAGTGTGCCATCTCATTCAGTGAGACTGCAAGTCCTCGCATTGTGGAACGATCGACGATGGTCGTGGAAGAGGGCATGACAGGTGCGACGCAGCCCTCGCATCGCAAGGAGGAACCATGACCGGCACGATGGCCGAGAAGGTGTGGCGCGACCACATCGTGAAGAAGGGCGAGGGCGGCGCTCCCGACCTCCTCTACATCGACCTCCACCTCGTTCACGAGGTGACGAGCCCCCAAGCCTTCGAGGGCCTTCGACTCGCCGGTCGGCGCGTGCGCCGCCCGGAGCTCACGATCGCGACCGAGGATCACAACACCCCGACCCTCGACATCGACATGCCGATCGCCGACGAGACGAGCCGCACCCAGATCCAGACCCTCCGCTCCAACGCCGAGGAGTTCGGGATCCGCCTGCACTCCCTCGGCGATGCCGACCAGGGCATCGTCCACGTCGTCGGCCCGCAGCTCGGTCTCACCCAGCCCGGCATGACGATCGTCTGCGGCGACTCGCACACCTCGACCCACGGGGCATTCGGCGCTCTCGCCTTCGGCATCGGCACCAGCCAGGTCGAGCACGTCCTCGCCACCCAGACCCTGCCGCTCGCCCCCTTCAAGACGATGGCGATCACCGTCAACGGCTCCCTGCCGGAGGGCTCGAGCGCGAAGGACATCATCCTCGCGGTCATCGCGAAGATCGGCACGGGCGGCGGCCAGGGCTACGTCCTGGAATACCGCGGTCAGGCCATCCGCGAGCTCTCCATGGAGGGCCGCATGACGATCTGCAACATGTCGATCGAGGCCGGCGCCCGCGCCGGAATGGTCGCGCCCGATGAGACGACCTTCGAGTACATCAAGGGCCGCCCCCACGCCCCCGAGGGCGAGGAATGGGAGCGCGCCGTCGAGTACTGGACCTCCCTGCGCTCCGACGAGGACGCCGTCTTCGACGCCGAGGTGGTCCTCGAAGCGGCCGACATCGAGCCCTTCGTCACCTGGGGCACCAATCCCGGGCAGGGCGTCCCGCTCTCCGCGGCGGTCCCCGACCCCGAGAGCATCGCCGACGAGACGAAGCGCCTCGCCGCCGAAAGAGCCCTGGAGTACATGGGACTCGAGGCCGGGACCCCGATGCGCGACATCAAGGTCGACACCGTCTTCCTCGGATCCTGCACGAATGGACGGATCGAGGACCTGCGCGCGGCGGCGGCCGTCGTCAAGGGGCGCAAGAAGGCGGACTCAGTGCGGATGCTCGTCGTGCCCGGCTCGGCCCGCGTGCGCATCCAGGCCGAGGCCGAGGGCCTTGACGCGATCTTCACAGAATTCGGCGCCGAATGGCGCAATGCGGGCTGCTCGATGTGCCTGGCCATGAACCCCGACAAGCTCGCCGAGGGCGAGCGCTCCGCTTCGACCTCGAACCGGAACTTCGAAGGCCGCCAGGGCAAGGGCGGGCGCACGCACCTCGTGTCCCCGCTCGTCGCCGCTGCCACCGCCGTGCGCGGCACGCTGTCGAGCCCGGCCGATCTCTGAGACGACGACAAAGGAGCACATCATGGAGAAGTTCACGACCCACACCGGCGTCGGCGTTCCGCTTCGTCGTTCGAACGTCGACACCGACCAGATCATTCCCGCCGTCTACCTCAAGCGGATCACGCGCACGGGCTTCGAGGACGCGCTCTTCGCCGCATGGCGCAATGATCCGGAATTCATCCTCAACCAGGACGCCTATCGCGCGGGCTCCGTGCTCGTCGCCGGTCCCGACTTCGGCACCGGCTCCTCGCGTGAGCACGCCGTCTGGGCGCTGAAGGATTACGGCTTCCGCGTCGTCCTCGCCCCGAAGTTCGCCGACATCTTCCGCGGAAACGCGGGCAAGCAGGGCCTCGTCGCGGGCGTCATCTCGCAGGAGGACTGCGAGCAGCTGTGGAAGGTGCTCGAGAATGATCCGGGCACCGAGGTCACGGTCTGCCTCGAGACGAAGACCGTGAGCGCCGGACCGGTGACCTGCTCCTTCCAGATCGACGACTACGTCCGCTGGACCCTCATGGAGGGCCTCGACGACATCGCGCTCACTCTCCGCGAAGAGGGCGCCATCGCCCAGTACGAGGCGAAACGGCCCTCCTTCAAGCCGAAGACCCTGCCCGCGAAGCACCTTCCGAAGGAAGAGGTGGCGCCCGCCCGTCCGGTGGCGCTTCCCGCCCCGTCGATTCGCTGAATCCTCGCGATCCGCACCTGGCGCGCCGCTCTCGCCTGTGGGGGACAAGACTCTCCTGGCTCCGCGAGGGCGGCGCGCTGTGCCCTACAGTTGAGCCCAGTGGGCCAGGGAGACCACCGGCCCGTACCTTCGCGTCCAGCGCGACAGTCGACCGAGGAGACACACCCCATGCACTCCGTGCTTCGAGTCGAAGGCGGTCATCCGCTTCAGGGAACCATCACGGTGAGGGGCGCGAAGAACTTCGTGCCCAAGGCCATGGTCGCCTCCCTGCTGGGTGATGGGCCTTCGCAGCTGTCGAACGTCCCCCTGATCCGGGACGTCGACGTCGTCTCCGATCTTTTGTCCCTGCACGGCGCTGCGGTCGAGTTCGACCAACGGACCGGCGTCATGTCCTTGGACCCGAGGAACGTGACGGTCGCATCGCGCACGGACATCGATTCCCTCGGCGGGGCTTCGAGGATCCCGATCCTCTTCTGCGGTCCCCTCCTGCACCAGATCGGCGAAGCTTTCATCCCCGAACTCGGAGGATGCAACATCGGCGGCCGTCCGATCGACTTCCACCTCGACACCCTGCGCCGCTTCGGCGCAGTCGTCGACAAGCGCAGCGACGGCATCCACATCACGAAGCCGAGCGAGGGCCTTCACGGCGCCGTCATCGACCTTCCCTTCCCCTCCGTCGGGGCGACCGAGCAGACCCTGCTCACCGCCGTCATGGCCGAGGGCGTCACCACCTTGAAGGGCGCGGCGGTCGAGCCCGAGATCATGGATCTCATCAACGTGCTCCAGAAGATGGGCGCGATCATCTCGGTGAACACGGATCGGACGATCCGGATCGAGGGGGTCCCCGTCCTTCACGGATATCGTCATACGGCCCTTCCCGACAGGATCGAAGCGGCCTCGTGGGGGGCCGCGGCACTGGCGACCGGCGGGGACATCCGGGTCCTGGGGGCCCACCAGCCCGATATGACGACCTTCCTCAACACCTTCCGGAAGGTCGGCGGCGCCTTCGACATCGAGGACGACGGCATCCGCTTCTACCACCCGGGCGGCGAGCTCAGTTCGATCGCCCTCGAAACCGCGGTGCATCCCGGTTTCATGACGGACTGGCAGCAACCGCTCGTCGTGGCGCTCACCCAGGCTCGCGGCCTGTCGATCGTGCATGAGACCGTGTACGAGAACCGCTTCGGCTTCACGAAGGCGCTGCGGAAGATGGGGGCGAACATCCAGGTGTACCGCGAGTGCCTCGGCGGCACCCCGTGCCGTTTCGGCGAGAGGAACTTCTTCCACTCGGCAGTCATCTCCGGGCCGACTCTGCTGCGCGCCGCCGATATCGAAGTCCCCGATCTCCGGGGCGGCTTCTCGCACCTCATCGCCGCCCTGGCGGCGGAGGGCACGTCGACCGTGTCGGGGATCGACGTCATCTCGCGCGGCTACGAGCACTTCACCACGAAACTCCATCAGCTCGACGCCCGGGTCGAGTACGTCGACGCATGACCTCGGCGCCCGCGGCGCGCAGGGGCGCGCGTTCGATCCACTTGTTCGTCTCCTCCATGTCGGCGGGCGGGCGCTCCGTGTCGGTCGGGCCCTCGGTCGTGCGCGTGCTTCGCGCCGGCGGCTGGCGCGTGTCGGTCACGCTGACGACGCAGTCCGACGATCCTTCGGCGCTCGCGGGGCAGGCGCGGGCCGATGTCATCGCCGGCCTCGGCGGGGACGGTTTCATCTCCGCGATCGCGCGAGGATGCCACGAGTCCGCCTCCCTGTTCGCCCCGATCCCGGGCGGGCGGGGCAATGACCTGTGCCGGGCTCTGGGCATCGGAGCGGATCCTCTCGTCAGGGCCCGTTCCCTGGCGGAATTGGGCTTCTCGACCGACGAGACGGATCTCCTGATCGCGCAGCGCACGAAGCCGCTCGACGGCATGTGGGTGACCGAAGAGGGCGCCGAAGGGCGCACCCTGGTCCTCGGGGTCGTGTCCATGGGAATCGATGCGCGGGCGAATGTCCTGGCCAACGAGTCCTTCTTGACGAGCGGACCCCTCGCCTACGGCTACGGCGCCTTCGCTGCGCTCGCCTCCTTCAAGCCCGTGCCGGTCAAGGCGCGCATCGACGGAGAGGACCGGGATCTCACCGGCTGGCTCGCGTCGATCTCCAATTCGGGCAGGATCGGCGGCGGCATCCATCTGGTTCCCCAGTCCGATCTTCATGACGGACTCATGGAGGTGTGCCACGTCGGGAGGGTTCCCCTGCGCACCGCCGTCTCCGCCCTCGTCACCGTCGTGGCGGGGCGCTCGCGCGGGCACGCGCAGATCGCAGTGGAGAACGCCGACACCGTCGAGGTGCTTGAACCGGTCGGCCTGGTCGCGATGGCCGACGGCGATCGTGTCGCCGAGGTGCCCTTCACGACGAGGCGTGCGCCGCACGTCGTTGACGTCCTCCTTTGAAGGCGCGGCTAGACTCCGAAACCATGAGCTCCTCATTGCACGGCATGTATCGCTTCGCGCGCGCGGTCCTGCGCCCGATCATGACGCCGTGGGTGCGCATCGAGGCCGCGGGGGAGGAGAACATCCCCGAACGCGGTCCGGCCATCCTGGTGTTCAACCACCTGTCCGAGGTGGATCCGCTGTGCGTGTGCTGGTTCTTCATGAAGAGGGATCTGCCGGTGCGCTTCCTCGCGAAGAAGTCGCTCTTCGAGGTGCCGGTCTTCGGCTCCATCATCTCGGCGATGGGATTGATCCCCGTCGACCGCGAGGGCGATGCCGCGCGTTCCTTGGACGCGGCGAAGGAGGCGCTCGCCCGCGGGGAGGTCATCGTCATCATGCCCGAGGGCACGCTCACCCAGGAGCCGGACATGTGGCCCATGTCCTTCAAGACAGGTGCCGCGCGGCTCGCCCTCGATACGGGGGCGCCGATCGTGCCCGTCGCCCAGTGGGGCCCGCAGGACATCATGGACCGTTACGAGCCCGGTATCGACCTGCGCCCGGGCCGCCGGGTGCGTTACGCCTTCCGTCCGGCTCTCGATCTTTCGGACCTGAGGACGCAGGCAGGATCGGAGGATCGCGAGGCGGTTGCGCAGGCCGTGTCGCGGATGCACCGTGAGGTGAGCGCCGGTGTGGAGGGGCTTCGCGGGCTTTCGGCTCCTGAAACGATCTGGCAGGCGGGCACTCGGAGCGGCCCTTGGTGGGAGGTCGAGCTCAAGGAGCGCGCCCGCAAGGAGAAGAAGGCGGCCCGGAGGGCGCGCCGTCGCGGCGAGTGACGGGGCGTCGGCGACGGCGAGGACGCCCTGCGTCGTGATGTCTACCTCTTGATGTCGATGACCATCCGCACCGGATCGTCCAAGAAGCCGACTTGGAACTCGCGCGCCCGGTCCATTCCGATGACGATGTGCGTGGTGTCTTCGAAGGTGCCGTCTTCGCGCACTTCGAGGGGGCCGATCGCAAGGGTGTCGGGGCCCGTGTATTCCAAGCCTGCGAGATCGGCGCCGATGGGCATGGAGGTGCCGTTCACCATGAATTCGAGGAAGGCCGATCCGGCGACGCCGAGCGCCTGCCCTCGGCCCTGCTCGACGGGGGTGTCCGGCCAGCTCTGGTAGTAGCCGGGGCGTCCCTCGCCGCTGAATTCGACGACGACCCGGTAGAAGGAGGGGTGCTCGCCGACGCGCAGATCGGTGAAGACCATGGGGGTGCCGGTCGTCCGGGGCTCGAGCGGATCGAGGGCCTTCACCCAGGCATCGCCGTTGATGGGGGTCGGGGAAGCGGCGTCCTCCGTTCCCGAGGCCCCCTTGTCCGAGGGGGAGGCCTCGGACTGACCCTTGTCGATGCTCCGGGGCTCGTCCTTCCCCTCCGGGGCGGATTGAGCGGCCGAGGGGGCGGGGGCGTCGGGGGCATCCGCACCGGAGGCTGTGCATGCCGTGAGGAGTCCGAGGGGGACGAGGGCGAGAAGCGCTGCGCTGCGCCGGAGGTGGAACATCTCGGTCTCCTTGTGGGGTGGATCTCATCGCTTACGAGTAGGCTCTCACATATGAGTGCTGAACGTTCCTTCTCACGCGCGGCGGTCCTGGGAACGGGGGCCTGGGGAACGACTTTCGCCCAGGTTCTCGCCGATGCGCGCCTTCACGTGCGCATGTGGGGCCGCAAGGAGGCGATCTGCGACTTCATCAACTCCGGTGAGAATCCGACCTACCTGCCCGGGATCGAACTGTCGGACGTGATTAGCGCATCGACCTCGTTGCGGGAGACGGTCGAAGGCGCCGATCTCATCGTCGTCGCCGTTCCGGTGCGGGCCATCCGTTCGACTCTCGGGGCCTGCCGGGAATTCATCGACGGGGGCGCGGTCATCTTGTCCTTGGCGAAGGGATTGGAGCTCGAGACGCGGTTGAGGGTCGATGAGATCATCGCGGATGCGGCCGGCGTGGATCCTGCGCGGATCGCGGTCCTGTCGGGGCCGAACCTCTCGCGCGAAATCGCCGAGCACAATCCGACTGCGACGGTCGTCGCGTCGCGGGACCAGGGGCTCGCGGTCGCGATCGCGAAGGCCTGCCGGACGGACTACTTCCGCCCCTACGTCTCGACGGATGTCGTGGGCTGCGAGGTCGCGGGCGCCACGAAGAACGTCATCGCGGTCGCGATCGGCGCGGCGGAGGGCATGGGGCTGGGGCACAACACGCGTGCGACCCTCGTGACGCGCGGCTTGGCCGAGATGACGCGCCTGGGCACGGCGATGGGGGCCGATCCGGAGACCTTCGCGGGACTGGCCGGCATCGGCGACCTCATGGCCACCTGCTCCTCGCGCCTGTCGCGCAACTTCTCCTTCGGCCACAGGGTGGGCTCGGGGATGAGCGTCGCCGAGGCGCTCTCCCTCTCGCCGGGCGTCGTCGAGGGCGCTCATTCGGCCGAACCGATCCTCCAGGTCGCCGAGGAGCTGGGCGTGGAGATGCCGATCACCGGTGCGGTGGTGTCGGTGATCCGGGACGGGGCGACGATCGAGGAGATGGGGCGGATGCTCCTGGACAGGCCACAGAAGCGGGACGGGTGGAGGATCGACCTGGTCTGAGGGCGGGCGCGCGGGACGCGAGGCCGGGCCGACGCGCCCGAGGGGTCTACTCTTTTCCCCATGACATCGACTTCCACGCGCCGCGTCCTCATCGTCTTCGGTGGCCGTTCGAGCGAGCACGAGGTTTCGTGCGCGACGACGGCGGGGATCCTGAGGGCCATTGATCGAAGCAAATGGGATGTCGTTCCCGTGGGCATCACCCGCGACGGCGAATGGGTCCGCGTCGCGGACGATCCCTCCGCTCTCGAGTTCCGCGATGGTCACGGCCAGTCGGTGACTGCGGGCGATTCGCGCGTCATCCTCGCCTCCGGCGGGGCGCTGTTCAACGTCTCCTACGAGGGCGATCCGGCTTGCGGCGAGGCGAGGGTCCGCGAGGTGGAGGATCTGGGGAGGGTCGACGTCGTTCTGCCGCTCCTGCACGGCCCCTACGGCGAGGACGGCACGATCCAGGGCCTCTTCGAAATGGCGAATGTGCCCTATGTCGGCTGCGGCGTGACCGCGAGCGCGATCTCCATGGACAAGCACCTCACGAAGACGGTCCTGGCGGCGGCGGGCATCGATGTGGGCTCGTGGGAGCTCGTGACCCGCGTGGAGTGGGAGGAGGACCCCGCGGCGGTGACCGAGCGGATCGGCGCCCTCGGCTACCCGGTGTTCGTCAAGCCCTGCCGCGCGGGTTCGTCGATCGGCATTTCCAAGGTCGAGGACGAGGCCGAACTCGCGGTCGCGATGAAGGAGGCGCAGAACCATGATCCGCGTGTGATCGTGGAGGCGATGCTCCCGGGGCGTGAGATCGAGTGCGGCGTCCTCGGCTCGGCGTCCTCGTATCCTCGCACTGCGCCGCTCGGGGAGATCGAGCTGCCCGAGGGCGAGTTCTACGATTACGAGCTCAAGTACGTCGACACCGAGGCGATCGGTCTGGTGTGCCCCGCCAGGGTGCGGCCCGAGCACGAGGCGGCGATCCGGGAGACGGCCGCGAAGGCCTTCGAGGCTCTGGAGTGCGAGGGCCTGGCCAGAGTCGACTTCTTCTATGACGAGGATTCGTCCCGGATCATCATCAACGAGGTCAATACCCTGCCGGGGTTCACGCCGGTTTCGATGTTCCCGCAGATGTGGGGCGCAGCGGGCCTGGACTACACGAGGCTCATCGACGTCCTCCTCGAGGAGGCGCTGCTGCGGCCCCCCGGTCTTCGCTGAGGGCTTGCGGGCATGGGCCGGAGGGCCCATGCCCGCTCCGATCGCGGTA
Organism: Schaalia sp.; assembly: GCF_050312375.1. Taxonomy (NCBI): domain Bacteria; kingdom Bacillati; phylum Actinomycetota; class Actinomycetes; order Actinomycetales; family Actinomycetaceae; genus Schaalia; species Schaalia sp. Next base: position 10,385 of record NZ_JBNOYB010000005.1, on the reverse strand, counting down.
TCGTGTTCCTCATGACGATGAAGCCGAAGGTCACCCTCGTAACCTCATCCGCAATGCCGCACCTGTACCGCGGTGAGGAGGGGATTCTCGATGCGCTCGCCGAGCGCGGCTGCGATCCGCAGATCAAGGTCTGGAACGACCCGGAGGTCGATTGGGCGCAGGCCGGAATGGTGGTCGTGCGTTCCGTGTCCGATTACCCGCTCCAGCGCGACGCCTTCCTCGAATGGTCGAAGCGGGTCCCCAGGATCTTGAACCACCCCGATATCCTCGAATGGAATTCGCACAAGACCTACTTGCGCTCCCTCGCCAAGCGCGGGCTGCCGACGATTCCGACGATCTGGATGGAGCCGGAGCAGAAGCTCTCGAAGCATCAGATCCACACGCGCTTCCCCGCATCGGGCGAGTTCATCGTCAAGCCCGCGGTCTCCTCCGGCGTGCGTGACATCGGCCGGTACACGACCGTGTCGACCCAGCAGCGCCAGGCCGCGATCACCCAGGTGAGGAACCTCCTCGATGAGGGGCGCGCGGTCATGCTCCAGCGCTACGTCGAGGAGATCGACACTCACGGCGAGATCTCCCTCGTGTTCTTCAACGGCCTCGTCTCCCACGCCGTTGAGAAGCGCGCGGTCCTCCACCCGGCGTCGGTGACCGAGGCGACCATGCATGAAGCGGTCGTCACGGCCGAACCCGCCGATACGGTCGCCTGGCAGTGGGGCGAGAAGATCCGCCAGGTCCTCCACGCCTACGTGCGCGAGCGCCTCGGCCGCGATGAGCAGTTCCTCTTCAACAGGGTCGACATCGTCCCCGACGGCAGGGGCTCCTTCCTCGTCATGGAGGTGTCCCTGGTGGATGCGGATCTTTACCTCGGCGCGACCCCGGATGCGCTCGGCAACTTCGCCGACGCGATCGCGGTGCGCGCGCACTGGTGATCCGCTCCGCGCGTGCGGGCCTTCGAAGGACGGGTGAGGCGCGATGAGCGTTGAGATGAGCCGCGAGGACTTCGAGGAACTCGTCGCCGACGCCCTCGATGAGATCCCCGAGGAGTTCTGGGCGCGTCTCGACAACGTCGTCTTCATCGTCGAGGACGAGCCCGGCGAGGACATGGAGCCCGATCTGCTCGGGCTCTACGACGGCGTCGCCCTGACCGAACGCGGCGACTACGCGGGCGTCCTGCCTGATAGGATCCTCATCTTCATCAATCCGACCCTCGCGATCTGCGAGACCGAGGAGGAGGTCGCAGAGGAGGTGAGGACCACCGTCTTCCACGAGGTCGCCCACTACTTCGGGATCGACGACGAGGAATTGCACGAACTCGGCTGGGCCTGATCGCCGTGGCGTTCGACCGCGCCCGGAAGGTGGCGCGCGCCACCGCAGGAAGCGCGCCGACGATTTTCTCCCGCGCCTGATCTTTGCTACAGTTCCCTTCGTTGCGCAACGCGCAATGATGGTGGCTGTAGTTCAGTTGGTAGAGCACCTGGTTGTGGTCCAGGACGTCGCGGGTTCGAGTCCCGTCAGCCACCCCGAGATCCCCGAAGCGATGAGCTTCGGGGTTTTTCTCACCCTTTTCGCGCCATCCGCGCCGTCGGCGCGGCCCCGCCCTCGTGCTTGAATATTCCACATGACTGACACGGTCGGATCGGGCTTCATCCGCGTGCGCGGCGCCCGCGAGAACAACCTCAAGAGCGTCGACCTCGACATCCCCAAGCACGGGCTCACCGTCTTCACCGGGGTGTCCGGCTCGGGCAAGTCCTCGCTCGTGCACGACACGATCGCGGCCGAAGCGACCCGCCAGCTCAACGCGACCCACACGGCCTTCATCCAGGGGATGCTCGACACGCCGCCCAGCCCGGACGTCGACTCGCTCACGGGCATCACTGCGACGATCGAGCTCGACCAGGAGCCGATGGGCGCCAACCCGCGTTCGACCGTCGGAACGGCGACCGATGTCGATGCGATGCTCCGCGTCCTCTTCTCACGGGTCGCCGAGCCGAGGATCGGCGGACCCAAGGCCTATTCCTTCAACGTCCCCTCGGTGTCGGGCGCGGGCGCGATCAAAGAGGTCAAGGGCGGGCGCGAAGTCGTGAGCCGCGCGTCCTTCTCGATCACGGGAGGGATGTGCCCGAGGTGCGAAGGACGCGGCTCGGTCTCCGATATCGATCTTGCGGCCCTGTACGACGAGACGCTGTCGATCGACGAGGGCGCGATCCTCATCCCGGGTTTCAAGGTCGGCGGCTGGTCGGTCCGTCAGTACGCGGAATCGGGCCTGTTCCCCGCGGACCGGCCGATCGCGGGCTTCACGAAGCGCCAGCTCGAGGATTTCCTCTACGCCGAGGGCAAGAAGGTCCGCGTCGCCGAGATCAATATGACCTACATGGGCCTGGTCCCCAGGGTCCGTCAGTCACTCCTGTCGAAGGATCCGGAGTCCTTGCAGCCGCACATGCGGGCCTTCGTCGATCGGCTCGCGACCTTCCAGACCTGCCCCGAGTGCGCGGGGACCCGCTTGTCCGAGGGGGCGCGCACCTCGAGAATCGGGGGGATGTCCATCGCGGACGCCTCGGCGATGCAGGTGAGCGACCTCGCGAGCTGGGTCGCTTCGCTCGACATCCCCGAGGCCGGCCCGCTCCTCGCGCGCCTCTCCACGGCCCTGGACGCGATGGTGACGATCGGGCTCGGCTATCTCAGCCTCTCGCGCTCGACCGGGTCCCTGTCCGGCGGGGAATCCCAGCGTGTCCGACTCGTCCGCCAGATGGGCTCGTCCCTGTCCGACCTCACCTACGTCTTCGACGAGCCGACCACCGGCCTTCATCCCCATGACGTCGCGCGGATGAACACTCTGCTCAAGGGGCTGCGCGATCAGGGGAACACGGTCCTCATCATCGAGCACGACCCGGCCACCATCGCGATCGCGGATCACGTCGTCGACATGGGACCGGGCGCGGGCGCTTCGGGCGGGCGGGTGGTCTACGAGGGCGATGTCGCGGGATTGGCGGCGTCGGGGACGAAGACCGGTGCCCACCTCGCGGTGCCCGCGCGCCTGAAAGGGGCTGCGGCGCTGCGCGAGCCCGGAGGCGCACTGCGGATCGAGGGGGCGCGCACGCACAACCTGGACGGAGTCAGCGTCGATGTGCCCCTGGGGGTGCTCGTCGCCGTCACCGGGGTCGCGGGCTCGGGCAAGTCCTCGCTGATCCCCGGCTCCCTGCCCAAGGGTGCTGATGCCACGGTCATCACCCAGGAGGCGATCAAGGGCTCGGCGCGCTCGAATGCGGCGACGTGGACGGGGATGCTCGAGCCGATCCGCAAGGCCTTCGCCAAGGCGCACGGTGTCAAGCCCGCCCTGTTCTCCGCGAATTCCGAGGGCGCGTGCCCGCAGTGCAAGGGCCTGGGCGTCATCACCACGGAGCTCGGCTTCATGGAATCCGTGTCAGCGACCTGCGACGCCTGTCAGGGGCGCCGCTTCGACGCCGCGGTCCTCGAATATCGTCTCGGCGGTCTGTCGATCGCCGACGTCCTCGACCTGTCGGCCGCCCGGGCCGCGGAGTTCTTCGCGCGCAAGGAATCGAGGGTCGCTGCGGCCGCGAAGCTCGCGGAGGGCATCGCCGCGGTCGGCCTCGGGTACCTGGGCATCGGCCAGCCACTCTCCACGCTGTCGGGCGGTGAGCGCCAGCGCCTCAAGCTCGCCGTCGCCCTCGGCTCGGATGCGCCGATCCTCGTTCTCGATGAGCCGACGACGGGCCTGCACCCGGCCGATGTCGACGCCCTCGTCGACGTCTTCGATCGGATCGTCGATGAGGGGCGCTCCGTGATCCTGGTCGAACACGATCCGGCCGTCATCGCCCGGGCCGATTGGGTGATCGACCTCGGTCCGGGAGCGGGGACGCAGGGCGGTCGGATCGTCTTCGAGGGGCGGCCCGCAGATCTCGCATCCTGTTCCCGTTCCCTGACGGGGCATCACCTGGCCCTCGCACTCGAAGGCGGCGAGCTCCACGGTGAATCCTTAGAGGACCCGGGCCGTTAAGGGCTTGTACCGCCGTTGTCTGCGCTCCCGCCCTTGTGAAGGGATGTTGACAGGGCGCGCGGCCCTCCGGGACGTGAGGAAGACAACGCGAGTGGAGCGCTGCGGGGCGCATCGGTGAAGATTTCACCATGCTCACCATCAGCGAGAATCTCGACTATCAATCCGTCTACGCAGTGACCCGGACGGGCGGCGCGGCCAAGCCCTGGGCCTTCCTCGTGTCCTCGATGCTCGGCGGGGCCTACATCGGCATCGCCGACGTCTTCATGATGACGGCGGCGGGCCCCCTGAAGGCGGAGCACAGCCCCTGGGCGCCGCTCATCGGCGGGACGGTCTTCGGGATCGGTCTGATCCTCTGCGTCTTCGCCGGGGGAGAGCTGGCGACGAGCGCCATGATGACCTTCACCATCGGCGCGGCGAAGAAGACGATCACCTGGGTCAAGGGCGCAGGCGTCCTCTTCGCGATGCTCGGCGGCAACCTGGTGGGCTCCATCGTCTTCGCGGGCCTCGTCTTCGGATCGGGCATTGCGAAGGAGGGGACCGGGGCCGGGCGGATGCTCGCCCTCATGATCGAGGGCAAGGGGCATTACGGCGCGGGGGAGCTGTTCTTCCGCGGGATCCTGTGCAACATCCTCGTGTGCCTGGCCATCTGGATCGTGACGCGCTCCTCGAACGAGATGACGAAGATCATCGCGATGGCCTGGTGCCTGGCGGCCTTCGTCGGCTCGGGGTTCGAGCACGTCGTGGCGAACATGACGACCTTCTCCCTCGGGATCATGCACGGCGTCGAGGGCGCGACCCTGGGCGCGATGGCCCGTAACCTCGCCTTGGTCGGCGCGGGCAACATCGTCGGCGGGGCGCTTTTCGTCGCGGCCGCTTATCTCGCGATGCGGCCGACGGAGGACGCCGCGGCCGAGGCCCGTTCGCAGGCGGGCGTCGAAGCCGCGCATTGATTCGCGTGATCCTCTGGCCCCGACGGGGCGAAGCAATTAGGATCGGAACATGACAAATTCATCGTTCCCCATGCGCTACAAGCGACTCGGCACCGCCGGCCTCAAAGTCTCCCAGTTCGGCTTCGGCTCCTGGGTGACCTTCGGCCGCCAGGTCGACACCGGACTCGCCAAGGAGCAGATGGCCGCCGCCTTCGAGGCCGGCGTCAACTTCTTCGACAACGCCGAGGTGTACTCCGACGGCCAGTCGGAGACGATCATGGGCCGGGCGATCCGCGACCTCGGCTGGAAACGGCACGAGTACGTCATCTCGACGAAGCTCTTCTGGGGCATCCACGAGGGCGTCGTCAACATGAAGAACACCCTCAACCGCAAGTACCTCATGCAGGCCATCGACGCCTCGCTCGAACGCCTCGGCCTCGACTTCGTCGACCTCCTCTACTGCCACCGCCCCGACCCCGAGACCCCGATCGAGGAGACCGTGTACGCGATGAGCGACATCGTCGCCTCCGGCAAGGCCCTGTACTGGGGGACCTCGGAATGGAGCGCCGAGGAGATCCGGGCGGCCTGGGAGATCGCCGATAAGCGCAACCTCCGCAAGCCCGTCGTCGAACAGCCCCAGTACAACCTCATCCACCGCGCCCGCGTCGAAGTCGAGTACGCCCGCCTCTACGAGGACCTCGGCATCGGCCTGACCACGTGGAGCCCGCTCGCCTCCGGCATCCTCACCGGCAAGTACGTCGACGGAATCCCCGAGGGCTCGCGCGCCTCGCTCTCCGGCTACGGCTTCATCACCGAGCAGGCGAGCGATGCCGCTCTCATCGAGAAGGTCCGCGCCTTCGTCGCAATCGCACGGGAGGTCGAGACGAGCCCCGCGAAGCTGGCGCTCGCCTGGACCGCATCGAACCCGAAGGTGTCCTCCGTGATCCTCGGCGCCTCCTCGGTCACCCAGCTCGAGGAGAACCTCGGCGCGCTCGAAGTCCTCGACCGCCTCACCCCGGAGCTCTGCGCCCGGATCGAGGACGTCTTCGCCTGAGAAGCACCGTTCAGCGGCCCCATCCGAAACGGCGGCCCTCTGTTTTCTGCGCATGTGATCGCGCTGTCCAATCGGGTATTGCGCCGGGTGCAGGGCTCCTTATTGAGGGAGGCGAAGAACGGCCTGATTGCGACTTTTCGTTGCAATCAGGCCGTTTTTTCGTGGTCGGGGTGACAGGATTTGAACCTGCGACATCCTGCTCCCAAAGCAGGCGCGCTACCAAGCTGCGCCACACCCCGGCGTCGGGGTCGCCGACGAGGGAATCATACTGGTCAACGGAGGTGGATTCGCAATCGGCACCGCTTGCCGCTACTATCGTTCCTGCGCGCTTTCGAGTGCGACGCGGACGTAGCTCAATGGTAGAGCCTCTGCCTTCCAAGCAGATCACGCGGGTTCGATTCCCGTCGTCCGCTCCGAAAGAAGAACGGCTCCGCACCTGAGGAAACACGGTGCGGGGCCGTTCTTCGTTCCGCCCTCATTTCGTCGCTGTGCTAGCCATTGCGCTAGCCATTGGGCGCGCCGGACATCGGGCCCGCGCCCTCGCGGCCGCGGCCCTCAGACGAGCGGGACCCCCTGCGCATCGGTCGCGTAACGGCCCTTCCTCGTGAGGATCTGGATGAACGCGATGAGGATGAGGATGCCCAGCGCGATGAACGCGATCACCGAAAGCGCGATGAGCACGCCGATCGCCCAGCTTCCGGAGCCGGTTTCCAGCGCCTTGACTGCCAAGGCGGAGGACCACCATGCGGAGCCGTAGGCGACGACGGTCAGGCCGATCTTCGTGATCGCCTGGGGGATGTAGCCGAGGTAGAAGTCGCCGACGCCGATCTGCCCGAGGAAGAAGGTCAGAATGGCGGCGACCATCCGGGACTTCGCCTGAGAGCTCTGCGGCGCCTGGGGTGCTTGCGGGGGAGTGTTCATGCTCATGTGAGGCTCCTCTCGTCGAGTCGGATTGCGAGTACAAGGATCATCGAACCCGATGCTCGTCTGAAGACCCCAAGGGGTGGACTTCGGCGCGCTTCCTCCCCCTTTTGTGCGGTGCGGGGCGCGCCGGCCCGCTCGCGATCGCCTACGCTTCCCCCATGCCCTCCTTCCGGACGATCCTCACGGTCTCGACGCTCCACCCCGGCCGCGCTCCGCAGGAAGTCGAGACCGCGGCGCGGCGGGTGCGGCGTCTGGAATCCTTCGACATCGGGATCGAGGCCGGACAGGCGCGCGTCACCTTGCGCTTCACCGCTGAGGACGAGGACGAGGCGCATCTTGCGCACGCCGAGTTCCTTCACGCGGTGCGGGAGGTCGCCGATGTCCCCCGCGCGCGCCTCGCGCAGGTGGTGCGAGGGCGGAGTCGTTTCATCACCGCCGAGGACGACGCGCCTGTCCCAAGGGGAGCGGGATGATCTGCCCGGCCGAGCTCGGCTGAGCATCCAGGTCGAGTTCCTGCGTCAGACGCAGTGCGAGGGCCTCGGCGGACTCCTTCTCGCCGTGGACCGTCAGCACCTTCTGCGGCCGAGGGCGCAGGGCCCCGACCCAATCGAGCAGTTCTGATGCATCCGCATGCACGGAGAATTCCTCGTCCTTGACGATCCGGGCGCGCACGGCGACCTCGGTGCCGAGCATCTTCACGCAGGGGGCTCCCTCGGCCAGGGAACGGCCTCGAGTCCCGGCTGCTTGGTACCCCGTGAGGACGACGCAGTTGCGCTCATCGGGGAGCATCCGGGCCAGATGATGAAGAACGCGGCCGCCGGTCGCCATCCCCGAGGCCGAAATGATGATCGACGGGCGGGCGAGGGCGTTGAGGCTCTTCGATTCGTCGACGCTGCGCAATTCGTGGAGCTCGAGGTGGGGCAGGCGCAATCCCCGTGCGCCTTCGCTCAGCTCCTCCGCCTGCGAACGAGCCCGATAGATCTCCAGTGATGCGAGCGCCATCGGGGAATCGACGAAAACGGGCACCCGCGGGATCCGCCCCTCGGCGCTCATCCCGTCGAGCGCCAAGAGGACGACTTCGGTCCGGTCCACGGCGAAAGCCGGGACGAGGACCGATCCTCCCGCCTCAACGGCCGAGCGGATCGCCTCGGCGAAGACCTCGTGCGCAGGGCCCTCGGGCTCGGGGTGCTCGCGGTCGCCGTAGGTCGACTCGACGAGGACGAGGTCGGCGCCCTCGGGGATCTCACGGCTGCGCAGCACGGGGTGCGTCGAACGCCCGAGGTCGCCGGAGAAGAGGATGGACCCGTCGGGGGTGGCCAGACGGATCGACCCGGATCCGAGAATATGCCCCGCCCTCGTCCATCGGGCCTCCAGACCGTCGCCGAGATCGAGCGGACGGTCGAACTCGACCGAGCGGAACAGGGGCAGGGTGCGCTCCACGTCGCCGATCCGGTACAGGGGCTGGGCCCTCTCATGACGCGAGAATCCGTGCGCATTCGCGTACTCCGCGTCGCGCTCCTGGAGATGGGCCGAGTCGCGCAGGACGATCTCGGCGAGCGCGAGGGTCGCGTCCGTCCCCCAAATCGCCCCCGAGAAGCCATTCCTCACCAGGCGCGGCAGATAGCCGGTGTGGTCCATATGCGCGTGGGTGAGCAGGACGTCGGTGATCGAGGCGGGCGGGACCGGGAAGTCCGACCAGTTGAGGAGGCGGAGGCGCTTGACGCCCTGGAACATTCCCGCATCGACGAGGAGGCGGCGAGGGCCATCGGGGGTGTCGATCTCGACGAGGTACTTCGAGCCGGTGACCGTGCCGGCGCCGCCGAGAAGGGTCAGGGTCGTTGCTCCCATGCCACCAGTGTGCCCCGCCTCACTCCTGCGCGTCGAGGAATGCGCCCCTGCGGCGCGAATCGTCCCGCATATCGCGGGCCTTCGAGTGGAATCGGCTGCATTTGGACTGCGGACGCCCCCGGACGACGACACCGCGAGACGCCTGGCGTAGACTGGGCGAGTTGTCATGCGCCCGTTTCCAGGGCGCCCCTCAATCGAAGACGTTTTGGAGTGCACGCACGTGAAGAGCACCGTTGAGACCCTCGAGCCCACGAAGGCCCGCCTGACCGTCGAGGTCGCCTACGAGGAGATGGCCTCGGAGATGGAGAAGGCCTACAAGGACATCGCGTCCCAGGTTTCCATCCCCGGTTTCCGCAAGGGCCACGTGCCGCCGCGCATCATCGACCAGCGCTTCGGCCGCGCCGCCGTCATCGAGCAGGTCGTCAATGAGGTCCTGCCCGGCCACTACTCCGATGCCGTCGCCGAGCACTCGCTCCGCCCGCTCGCCCAGCCCGAGGTCGAGGTCACCGAGATCCCGAACACGACCGGCGCCCAGGGCGGTCGGCTGGTCTTCACCGCCGACGTCGACATCGTCCCGCCCTTCGAGCTCCCCGAGTTCGACGACTCGACCGTCATCACCGTCGATACCGCCGAAGTGACCGATGAGGACGTCCAGGCCGAGCTCGACGAGCTGCGCGGCCGCTTCGCGACCCTCAAGACCATCACCCGCAAGGCGAAGACCGGCGATTTCGCGACCATCGACATGGTCGCCACGATCGACGGCGAAGAGATCGACTCCGTCTCCGACGTGTCCTACGAGATCGGCTCGGGCAACATGCTCGACGGCCAGGACAAGGCGCTGCGCGGCACGAAGGCCGACGAGGTCGTCACCTTCACCTCCACCCTCAAGGGCGGCGAGCACGAGGGCGAAGAGGCCGAGGTCACCATCACGGTGAAGAACGTCAAGACCCGTGAGCTGCCCGCCGCTGACGACGACTTCGCCCAGATGGTGTCCGAGTTCGACACGATCGACGAGCTCATGGAGGATCTGCGCACCCAGGCCGGCCAGACGAAGACCTCGCAGCAGGCCCTCCAGGCGCGCGATCGCCTCGTCGAGCACCTCCTCGACGAGGTCGAGATCCTCCTGCCCGAGGGCGTCGTCGAGCACGAGGTCTCGCACCGCGTCGCCGAGGACGCCAAGCCCAAGGAGAAGAAGGAGGCCCGCGAGGCCATCGAGAAGGAGCTGCGCACCGAGCTGCTCTCCGAGGAGATCGCCAAGAAGTTCGAGGTCCAGGTCTCCCAGCAGGAGCTCATCGACTACGCGATCCAGATGTCGCAGAACTTCGGCCTCGACATCAACAAGCTCTTCTCCTCCAGCCAGCAGATGGCCTCGGTCGTCGCCGACCTCGGACGCGCGAAGGCGCTCATCGAGGCGCTGCGCAAGGTGACCGTCAAGGATGAGGCCGGCGCGGTCATCGACCTCGCCCCCTTCTTCGGTGACGTCCCGGCCGAGGACGGGGAGGCCGAAGAGGCCTCCGCCGACGAGGCCGAGGGCGGCGAGGAGGCCTGAGCCTCATCGACCCCTTCGAGGACCTTGTCGAAGTCGAGGCGCTTTCCGCCTGATCTGACCCGGGTG
>NZ_JBNOYB010000004.1:0-46796 GCF_050312375.1 Schaalia sp. | reverse complement strand
TTCTGTCTACGTGCGCGCCCGCCGCCCGGAGGGGGCGGATCTGCTCCTCGTCAACAGGGAGGGGCGGTGGTGGATCGACTCCGTTCTCGACTAGCCGTACTGACCGGGCGGCCTGCTTGAAGGAGTGCGACCCCTGCGGGGAATAGAATGACGAGATGCGCATTTCGTCCGAGACGGCACTGATCCTCATCGAATCCGAGGACCGGGAGCTCATGTCGCGCGCGGGACCGGCGAATTGGGCCAAAGGCGCGGCCCTCCTGAGCTCGGGCAAGCTCGTCTCCGTCGAAGAAGCCGAAGAGGCGCAGACGTGGACGGCTCGGGTCCGTGATCGCGGACTCGCTTACAGGACCTGGGTGCGCGTCCTGCCGGGAAAGGTCGAACTCAGCTGCGCGTGCCCCATCGGTCAGGACTGCGCGCACGCGGTGGCGCTTCTTCTCGCCCTGCGCGATGAGGCGCGCTCTGTCACGCACGAGCCCGCGCCGTGGCGGGCCCGCCTCGCGCCCCTGGTCGGCGGGAGAGGCGCTCGCGGAGAACCCCTCGCGCTCCTCGTGAACGCCGCCGAACACCCCGATGAGATCCTCCTCGAGCCTTTGCGGCGCGGCACGATCGTCCCGTGGACGCGCAAGCGCGCGAGCTGGCCCGACCTCGTCTCGACCCAGTGGGCCTCGGTCACCGAGGGAATCGATCCCGTCCACCTGGCGCTCATGCGGGAGGGGTACTCCCTGTCGCGCAAGGAGGACGCGTGGCACTCGCGCAACGAAGTCCGTCTCTCCTCCCTGGGGGCGGAAGCCCTCGGCTGGCTGCGCCGTCTCGCCCGAGAGGGCGTCGCCCTCTTCGCCTCCCTCGAAGACTTCGCGCCTCTGAGGCTCGACACGATCACCTGGGACCTGGGACTGGACCTGAAGGCGCTCGACTCCGGCTTGAGGCTCGACCGTCTCGCCACGAACGGCGAGGAACGGATCGTCCATCCGCGGATCGACGAGGGGGCGGGACTCATCGTCCTCGACGGGGGCGCTCGGCTCGGGGCCCTTTCCGGAACGGAGCTCCTCAAGCTCGTGCCCGCGCAGGGCCTCGCCATTCCCGCCGAGGACGTCGCCGACTTCACGACGGCCTTCCTCCCCGTTCTCAAACGCCAATTCCCGATCGTCTCGGTCGATTCCTCCGTGGATCTTGCATCGCCTCCCCCCGTCCGCCTCGTGGCGACGCTGCGCCTCGAGGATGCGCGCACGCTCCTCGTGCGCTGGTGGGCGGAGTTCGACTGCTCGGGAACGGCATCGCGGATCCTCCTCCAGCGCGCCCTCGATGCGCCGGGGGTGGCCGATCTCGCAGCGAGGATCGACGTCCTCGGCCGCGCTGCGGCACCGAGAGGGCTGTGGGAGCCGGGCCCCGCGACGCTGCGTCTTCCGGGCTGGCGCATCCCCGAATACCTGGATCGCGTCGTATCGGTCATCGATGACCCGGACCTCGTCTGGGATGTCGACGAGGCCGTATCCGGCGCGCAGCTTGACGCCGAGCCCCTCGTGATGACGGTCGACATGGCGGATCGCGACTCGGACTGGTTCGGATTGAAGGTCCGGCTCGATGTCGGCGGCGTGGAGGTGCCCCTCGCCGAGGTCCTTCGCGCGCTCGCCGAGGGCGAGGACCACCTCCTCGTGTCCGGACGCTGGGTGAGCCTCGACGGGCCGCGTTTCGAAGCGCTCGCCGCCCTCCTCGCCGAAGCGCGGGCGCTCAGCGATGAAGAGGAGCCGGCCATCGCCCCCCTCCACCTGGGACTGTGGCGGGAAATCGAAGAACTCGCCGATCACGCGCGCGCCGCCCGGGAATGGCAGGACCGGGTCAGAGGCCTCTCCTCGCCAGCCGAGGTCGAGATCGCCCCTCCCGCCGAGGTCGAGCTGCGTCCCTACCAGCGCGAGGGGGTCGAGTGGCTCGCCTCCCGAGCCGGAGCGGGTCTCGGCGCGATCCTCGCCGACGACATGGGACTGGGCAAGACCCTCCAGATCCTCACCGCCATCGCCTCGACCCGCCCCGATCCCGAGGCCCCGCCCGTCCTCGTCGTCGCGCCGACTTCGGTGGTGCCGACATGGAAGCGCGAGGCGCAGCGCTTCTTCCCCGGTCTGCGCGTGCGCCTCGTCGCTGAAACCCGCAGGAGGCGGGGAAGCCCCCTTTCCGAAGCCGCAGTCGATGCGGACATCCTCGTCACCTCGTACACCATCGCCCGACTCGAAGCCGAGGAGTGGGCCGAATCGGAGTTCTCCGGCCTCGTCCTCGACGAGGCTCAAGCCGCGAAGAACCCGAGAACCGCGATCTACAAGGCCCTTCGCTCTCTGCGCACCCCCTGGGCCTTCGCCGTGACCGGCACGCCGGTGGAGAACTCCCTCTCGGACCTGTGGGCCCTGCTCTCCCTCACCGACCCGGGCCTCCTGCCCTCCTGGACGACCTTCACGCAGGCCATGCGCAAGCCGATCGAGGACGAGGGCGATGAAGAGGCCCTCGCCAGGCTCCATCGTCTCGTGGCCCCCTTCATGCTCAGGCGCACGAAGGAGGAAGTCGCCTCGGATCTTCCGGACAAGGTCGAAACCCTCGTGCACATCGATCTGGGCGCCGAGCACCGCAGGATCTACGAGCAGGCGCTCATGCGCGAACGCGCGAAGATCCTCGACCTCGCGGGGGATTCGGCCAAACGGATCGACTTGCTCGCCTCCATCACGCGCCTGCGCCAGCTCGCCCTCGATCCGGCACTCGTGGATCCGGCGTACGGCGCGGCGGGCTCGGCGAAGATCGAGTACCTCGCCGACGCCCTCGACGAGATCGTCCCCAGGGGGCATCGCGCCCTGGTCTTCTCCCAATTCACCTCCTTCCTGGCGCGCATCCGCGACGTCCTCGAACGCCGGGGCGTACGGGTCGTGCAGCTCGACGGATCGACGAGGGACCGCGAAGGCGTGATCGACGATTTCCGTTCGGGACGGGCGCCCGTGTTCCTCATCTCGCTGAAGGCGGGCGGTACGGGATTGACCCTGACGGAGGCCGATTACGTGTACGTCATGGATCCGTGGTGGAATCCCGCCGCCGAAGCCCAGGCCGTGGATCGCGCGCACCGCATCGGTCAGGAGAAGAAGGTCAATGTCTACCGCCTCGTTGCCGCGGACACGATCGAGGACCGGGTGGTCGCCCTTCAGGAGCGCAAACGCGCGCTCGTCACCTCGGTCGTCGAGGGTGCGGGGGCCGCAAGCGGATTGAATGTGGCCGATCTCGCCGCCCTTCTCGACTGAGCACCGATGTCGAACACGTGTTCGATATCATGTGCGGGTGAGCAGAGACGAAGCCCCCGTGCCCTATGCGGAACTCCACGCGCACTCGGCCTTCACCCTGCTCGAAGGGGCCGATCAGCCCGAAGACCTCGTGCGCGCCGCAGCCGATATCGGCCTCGAGGCGCTCGCGGTTCTCGACGTCGATGCGATGCGATCAGCGGTTCAAGTCGCCACCGCCTCGCGGCGCTTCGGCCTCCCCGTCGTCCAGGGCGCCGAGCTCACCCTCGATGCGGCCAGTCTCACGCAGGTCGACCCTGCTGCACGGGGGAGGGGGTGGGGTCTCGTCCCGGGAGCGGAGGACCCGGGCGTGCGCCTGCCCGTCCTCGTCTCCTCGCCGAAGGGCTACACGGCCCTGTGCTCGGCGATGAGCGCCCATGCGCTCTCCCGACCGGGGCGCCGCCTCAGCCCCCACGCCCTGCCCGAACTCTCGGCGAGCGCCCGCGACTGGTACGTCCTTTCGGGGACGGGGCGGGGGCCGCTGCGACGCGCCCTCGTCTCCGGGGGACTCGCAGGCGCCAGGCGGATGCGCGATCTGCTCATCGAGGCCTTCGGCTGCGATCGCCTCCTCATCGAATCCGCCCTCGGACCGCATGACCGGGATGAACTCGCGGACCTTCTCGCCCTGCTCGCCGCCGAGAAGGACCTCCCCCTGGTCGCAACGGGAGCGGTGCGCTGCGCGACCCCGGCGTCTCAGGCGATCGGCGATGTCCTCGCCGCGACGCGCCTCGGGGTCCCCCTCAGTCGGGCTGAATCGCATCTGCCCGCTCTGCGCTCCTTCCTGCGCAGCGGAGAGGAGATGCTGCGCCTGCATCACCGGCATCCGCGCGCGATTGCGAACAGCGTCGAGATCGCGCAGAAGGCGGCCTTCGATCTGCGCCTCCTCGCCCCCGGGCTCCCGCGCACCCGCGTGCCCGAGGGGCTGGACGAGGAGACCTGGCTCGCCGAACTGACCAGGCGCGGAGCCCTCGAGCGCTACGGGGGCAGGGGAACGCACCCGCGCGCCTGGGAGACCATCGACCGCGAACTCGGGGTGATCAACGCCCTGGGCTTCCCCGGATACTTCCTCATCGTCAAAGAGATCATCGACTTCTGCGAGGAGAGGGGGATCCTCTGCCAAGGACGGGGCTCGGCCGCGAACTCGGCGGTGTGCTACGCGCTGGGGATCACGGCCGTGGACGCGGTGCGCCACCGCCTCCTCTTCGAGCGCTTCCTCTCAGCGGGGCGCTCGGGTCCGCCCGACATCGACATCGACATCGAGGCGGGTCGGCGCGAGGAGGTGATCCAGCACGTCTACTCGATGTACGGCCGCGAACGCGCGGCTCAGGTGGCGAACGTCATCACCTATCGCCCCCGCTCGGCCATCCGGGACGCCGCGCGGGCCTTGGGGTATCCGCCCGGCGTGGCGAAGGCGTGGGCGATGGAGGCGTCCCGCAGGGAATCTCCGGGCCCCGAGGGGGAAGGCGCGCCGAGGAGTGAGGAGGTCCCGCCCCTCGTCTCCTCGGTCGCGCGTGCGCTGCAGGGATTGCCGCGGCACATGGGGATCCACTCCGGCGGCATGGTCCTCAGCGAGCGGCCGGTCGCCGGGATCTGCCCGATCGTCTGGGCGGCGAAAGAGGGCCGGAGCGTCCTTCAGTGGGACAAGGAGGACTGCGCGGATGCGGGACTCGTGAAGTTCGACCTGCTCGGGCTGGGGATGCTCACCGCCTTGAGGATCGCGTTCACGCGCCTCGCCGAGGCCGGGGAGTCCGGCCGCAACGGGGCTCCCCTCGGCCTCCACAACCTGCCCGAAGAAGATCCCCGCGTCTACGACCTGCTGTGCGCGGCGGACACCGTCGGCGTGTTCCAAGTGGAATCGCGCGCCCAGATGAATACGCTGCCCCGTCTTCGCCCCCGCTGCTTCTACGACATCGTCGTCGAAGTGGCCCTCATCCGTCCCGGTCCGATTCAGGGAAGGGCGGTGAACCCCTATCTGAGGCGCCGACTGGGAAGGGAAGCCGTGTCCTACCCGCATCCGCTCCTCGAACCCGCTCTGGCGAAAACCTTCGGAGTGCCGATCTTCCAGGAGCAGCTCATGCAGATCGCGATCGACGCCGCGGGTTTCTCCCCCGCGCAGGCCGATCGGCTGCGTCGGGCGATGGGGGCGAAGCGCTCACCGGAGCGCATGGAGGAACTGCGCCCGGCCCTCATGGAGGGGATGGCCGCGCACGGGATCGGGGCCGCTGTCGGCGAGGAGATCTTCGCCCAGCTCAAGAGCTTCGCCGACTTCGGTTTCCCCGAGTCCCACGCCTTCTCCTTCGCGCACATCGTCTACGCCTCCGCCTGGCTCAAGGTGCATCATCCCGAGGAGTTCTACGCGGCCCTCCTCGCCGCTCAGCCGATGGGCTTCTACTCCCCGGCTTCGCTCGTTCACGATGCGCGCCGCCACGGGGTGCGCATCGCCGCTCCGGATGTGAACTCCTCGGAGCTCTCGGCCCGAGTCGCCCGCTCCGAGGAGCCCCGGGTGAACCCGCCCGTCGGCGCAGTCGTCCCTCTCGACGTGGATCCTTCCTCAGTGCTGCGCCTGGGGTTCGACTCCGTGCGCGGACTCGGGGCCGGGGGCGAGAAGCTCCTGAAAGCGCGCGAAGAAGGGCCCTTCAAGGATCTCGGGGACTGCGCCCGGCGGGCGAGTCTGTCGGAGTCCGAGATCGTCCGCCTCGCGAAAGCCGGGGCCTTCACGAGTCTGGGGGTGTCGGCGCGTGAGGGGGTGTGGGCGGCGGGGGCTCTCGGCAGGCCCTCGTGGGTTCAGCCCTTCCTCCCGGGAACCGAGGTCGGGGGCGATGCTCCCGGGCTCCCGGAGATGTGCGAAGAGGAGGCCCTGCGGGTCCAATGGGACGCCATGGGTCTTGCAGTCGAACGCCACCCATTGGAGTGCGCGCGCCCGCATCTTCGCGAACGCGGCGTGATGAGGGCGAGTGATCTCGCCTCCGAACGCGAGGGGGCGGTCGTGAGCGTCGCGGGCATCGTCACCCACCGTCAGCGCCCGCACACCGCGCGAGGGACCACCTTCCTTTCGCTCGAGGATGAAACGGGTCTGATCAACGTGTCCTGCGCGAAGGGGATGTGGGAGGCGCACAAGAGCGCCGGGCTCTTCTCTCAGGCGCTCGAAGTGCGCGGGCGCCTTCAGTTCGGCGACGGGGCGATCAACATCGAGGCGCATTCTCTGCGCCCCTTGTCGATTCCGGTCCCCGCCCGCTCGAGGGACTTCCGTTAGGACGCCGTCTCCTTCAAGCCCACGAGGGCGCCGAGCTCCTCGACGCTCGACGCGAGCGCGACGCAGGACGCCAAGTCCGCATCCTCGCCGTACCCCCATGAGACGCCGATGACTTCGACGCCCGCGCTCCGGGCGCCTTCGACGTCCCAGATCGAATCGCCCACGAGGACCGGGCGCGACACGTCCGCTCCGCGCGCGTCGAGCTGGGCGAGGGCGTCTGCGATGACCGTCGCCTTCGTCGACCCCGGCCCGGGAGTGGCTCCGGCGATCACGTCGAAAGCCGGGGTCAAGCCCAGGTGCTCGAGCTGGGCGGCCGCCATGTACTGCTGCTTCGAGGTCGCCGTCGCCAAGGGGAGGCCCTGGGCGTGGAGGGCGTGGAGGAGTTCGACAACGCCGGGGAAGGGGAGCGGGTCGAGGAACATCGCATCGTAGATCCTCCGGTAGCTCTTGACGAGAGTCGCGACCAGCTCGCCCTCGTAGCCGAGGTCCGAGAAGGAATGCCACAGGGGCGGGCCCACGTAGCGGCGGAGACGATCGGCTCCGGGCACGTCCAGCCCCGCCTCCTCCAGGGCCAATTGGAAGGCGCGCGTCACCTGCGGTGCGGAATCGACGATCGTTCCGTCGACGTCGAAGAGGACGCAGCTCCAGGGCTCAGACATGGGGATTCCTTCTCCAATGGTGGTTTCAACGCCTATCCTCCCATGCGGGACCGATAGGCTGAGACATCGTGAGAGATATCGACGAGGCTCGCAGAGCCGCCCGCAAGTCGGCAGCCGATGTGGAACGCGCGCGCGAGAAGGCGTGGCGCGTCTTCTTCGAGGCCTCCGGGCGCCTCCAAGGAATGCTGGAATCGCGCCTCAAGCGCTCATGGGGGCTCAGCCTGGTGGACTACAACGTCCTCCTCGCCCTGTGGGAGACGCCCGATCACCGCCTCCGGATGAGCGATCTCGCCTCGCGGGTCGTGTATTCGCCTTCGCGCCTCACCTACATCGCCGAGCACTTGGAACGCGACGGATGGCTGCGCCGCGTGGTGTCGCCGAATGACCGGCGGAGCCTCATCGCGTGTCTCACCTCACAGGGGATCGCGACGATCGAATCGGCTGCGGAAGCGCACCGCCAGATCATCCGCGAATACCTTCTGAAAGGGGTGGATGACGAGGAGATCGGCGAAATCGTGCGGATCTTCTCGGCGATGGGCGACCGCCTGCGCTCCGAGGATTCGAAGGGGCGCTGATCCGGCTCCCGTCTCGCTTTTTCGCCGTCAGCGCGCGGGAAATCAGCATTCGTGAAGGTCGGGGCCGACTTCGATTTGCCAAGCGCCCATCGGCCCGTGTTAAAGTCTTCCTCGTCCGAAAGCGAGTCCTTCTCGCCGAAGGGCGAGTCACCTGCGCGGGTGGCGGAATAGGCAGACGCGCTAGCTTGAGGTGCTAGTCCTCGTATTAGAGGGTGGGGGTTCAAGTCCCCCTCCGCGCACAAGGGGAGAGCCCGGGGCCGAAAGGCTCCGGGCTCTCGTCGTTTCCCCGGCCGATGAAGCACGGCGGTGCCGTCGAGCCGGATGCGGGAGGAAGGAGCCCTCGTGCACATTGACTACTGGTTCGATCTGACGAGCCCCTGGTGCTACCTCGGACTGCGTCACCTTCGAAGCGCGCTGTCCGGCTTCGCTCACGCCGACGAGGTCGAGGTCGCGCTTCACGCCTTCCTCCTCGATCCCGAACTCGTCCCATCGAAGGCCCTCCCGCGCCGCGTCCACCTCATCGAGAACGTCGGGCTCACCCTCGAGGAGGCCCGTGACCTCGACGCCCGCCTGGTCGAGCTGGGGCGCGCCGAAGGCCTCGCCCTGGACCTCGACCGCGCCCTGGTCGTCCCGACGTCCAACGCGCACCGGGCGATCGCGGCGGCCGCCGATTGGGACCTCGAACTCGGGGCGACGACGGGCGCCGATACCTACGCCCTCAAGCTCGCCGAGGCGATCCACCGCTCCCACTTCGAGATGGGGCTCGACGTCTCCGATCCGGACGTCCTCGTCGGCTGCGCCCAAGACGTGGGGATCGAAGCCGAACGCATCGTCGCCGCCCTCGCCTCCGTGGAACACGGGTCCCGCGTCTTCTCCGACTTCCAGATCGGAGCGCAGATGGGCATCGATCTGGTCCCCACCTATCTCATCGATCAGCGCTTCCTCGTCCAGGACCATCAGACGGTGACGGCCATGGGCAATATCCTGAACGCCGCATGGACCAACTCGGGAAAGGAACAGTGATGACCGCCCTCGAAGCCGCGACCCTGCGTTCTGCCCGGCTGATCCTCGATCCCATCGGAGCGGACGACGCGGAAGCGCTCACTGAGATCCTCCAGGATGAGCGGATCTCGCTCACGACGAGCGTTCCCCATCCCTACACGATCGACATGGCCGAATCGAACCTCGCCCTCTCGCCCGCCAAGTGGGAGGCGGGCAGCGCCGATTTCGCGATCCGAGCCGCCGACGATTCGCGCCTCCTGGGCCGCATCGAACTCATCCGCGGGGCGCGCGATCCGAAGAGCGTCGAACTCGCCTACTTCATGCGCGCCGACGAATGGGGCAAGGGCTACATGACCGAGGCAGTCGGGACGGCCGTCGACTACGCCTTCGCAAGGATGAACGCCGAGCGGGTCGAATGGTTCGCCCACGTCGGCAACTGGGGCTCGTGGAAGCCCGTCTGGCGCAACGGTTTCAGGCGCGAGGGCGTGCGACGACGGGTCGGCGGCCCCGACCTGTGGGCGGCGGCCCTCCTCAAGACCGACCCGCGCGAGCCCGCGGCGCCCTGGGACGGTCCCGGAGCGGGCCGCGGCCCCGCCCTCGACCCGACCCGCCCCATGGCCCTGGTCGAGCAATTCCACCGGACCTACTCCATGCCCGTGCGTCTGGGGACGGGCGCGGGGCCGAGCATCGACTACGAGCGCCTCGGGATGCGCATGTCCCTCATCGCGGAGGAGTACGCGGAACTCATGGGCGCCGTCTACGGGCCCGAGGCGCGCAGGATCGTCGAGGGGGCGAACGCCGCCGCCGTGGCCTCCGACGATCGCACGCGCGACCTCGTCGAGACAGCGGACGCGCTCGCCGACCTCGTGTACGTCATCTACGGGATGGCCCTCGAATCGGGGATCGATCTGGACGCCGTTCTCGCCGAGGTGCAGGCGTCGAACCTGTCCAAGCTCATGCCCGACGGCTCGGTCAAGTTGCGCGAGGACGGGAAGGTGCTGAAGGGCCCGGATTTCTTCGCGCCCGACGTGGCGCGCGCCCTCGGCCTCCGGCCGCGGCCGGCCGACGACGCGCGGTGACGCTGCCCCCGAGCGCATCGGCCCGCTCGATGACACAATAGGAACGACTCGAAGGCGAAGGAGAGATTCAGTGGCTCGTGTTGTCGTAATCGGCGGAGGCTACGGTGGCATCACCGTGGCCAAGGGACTCGATCCGGTCGCCGAGGTCATCCTCGTCGAGCAGAAGGACCAGTTCGTCCACCATGCGGCGGCCCTGAGAGCCGCCGTTGACGAGGTGTGGGAGCAGGCGATCTTCATGCCCTACTCCAATGTCCTGACCCGGGGCGAGTTCGTGCACGGCACGGTGTCGCGGGTTGAGGGGACGAGCGTGCACGTCTTCGGCCGTGAGCCGATCGAAGCGGACTACGTCGTCCTCGCGACTGGGGCGACCTACCCCTTCCCCGCGAAGTACTCCTCGTCGAGGTCCGTCGTCGCGAAGGCGCGTCTCCACCAGCTCCATGAGGATCTCGCGGGCGCGCGTTCAGTCATGCTCGTCGGCGGCGGGACCGTGGGCATCGAGTTCGCGGGCGAGCTCGCGCACACCTTCCCGGATCTTTCGATCACGATCGTGGAGAAGACCGACACGATCCTGGGCACCCCCGGCTATTCGGACGAACTGCGCGCGGAGATCACCTCGCAGCTCGACGAGCTCGGCATCCGCGTGGTGACCGGCTCCGAGCTCGCCTTCCTCCCGCCCCACAACGTCGGTGAACTGGGCCACTTCCAGGTCAAGACGGTCGCCGGCGATCAGATCGAGGGCGACATCTGGTTCCAGTGCTACGGATCGAGGGCGGCCTCCGGCTTCCTCGCGGGAACGGATTACGAAGCGCAGCTGCACCCGAACGGGACCATCCGCGTCGATCCGAACCTGCGCGTCATCGGGCACGATCGGACCTACGCCGTCGGAGACATCACGGATGTCCGCGAATCGAAGCGCGCCGATGCCGCCCGCCAGCAGGCCCGCGTCGTCATCGCCAACATCTCCGCCCAGATCGCGGGTGAGACGCCCGAATCCGTGTACGAGCCGACGAAGGAATGGGTGATCCTCCCGCTCGGCCCGAACATGGGCGCCTCGCAGCTCATCGACTCCGAGGGGGTGTCGAGGATCGTCGGCGCCGATCAGACCATGGAGATCAAGGGCGCGGATCTCATGGTGTCCGTTATCCGCTCGCAACTCAATCTGCCCTGATCCGAAACGCCCGCTCACGGTAGGATCGTCGTATGACTGAAGAATCGGGTCTCGCTCTCGAGCGTCTCATCGCCGCATTCCACGAGCACTACCTGATCGCCCGGGCGGGCGATCAGGCGGATGCCGAATCCCTGGTCGCGGCCGAGGAGGCCTTGCGCGACGCCTTCTTCACCTACGACGATGAGCTGTTCACCCGCTTCGGAGTCGAGCTGCCCTTCGACCTGCTCGACGATGAGTTCGACGATGAAGAGGACGACCTCGAAGAAGAGGAAGCCGAGGACGGCGACGACGACTTCATCGACGTCGACGACTGAGCCCACTGCCTCCTGGGTCCGGAGCCCTCCTCCCGACGCGGAAGTATTGACTTTCGTCGACTATTTCCTCGCTTCCGCGGGCGCTCGTCTCGTTCCAAGGAGGCCGAGCGAAGGTGTCGGCCTCCTGGATGGAGGCGGAAATGTCTCGTTTTTCATGGGTGAGCGCTTTGTGCGCTTCGCTGTTCGTCTTCTTTGGCTCTGCGGGAAAAGGTCAGAACAACTAGAGAGGAGATGGATGATGCATCCGCTCACCCGTACAGGAATCGTCATCGCAGGAGCGGGACTCGTCCTGCTCCTCATCGTCCAGGTCCTCTTGCGCGTGCTCTCAGCCGGCACGGGGGCGAACATCGGCCTCGGAATCCTCGGCATCGCCTCCTACATCGCGATCGCCCTCGGCGTCATAGCAATCATCGCCGGGCTCCTCATGCGCTCAAGGCGCGAAGAAGAGGACTTCTGACATGACGGAACAGGCGGCCGCCCGCGAACTCTTGACGGGCGGCCGCCTGAGTATGTCGCCGATCGCATTCGACGTCGAGCGCGCTTCTCGGATGCGCCCGGCTCAGCAAAGCGGGCGCGGGCTAAGACCGCCTTCTCACAAGCCCGCGATCTCATCGAGCACCGAGCGGATCGGAGCGGGGATCGCCTCACCGGACTCCAGATTCACCTCGAGCTGGCGCAGGGTGCGCGGACCGATGAGCGCCGAGGTCACGGCGCTCGAATCACGGACCCACGAAAGGGCCAGGTCGAGCGCACTGCGGTCGAGCCCCTCGGCGGCGCGGGCGACGCCCTCGACGAGGGCGCGCGACCCCGAACGCAGATGCGGGTCGACGAGCGCGCGCAGATGCGGCGAAGCGGCCCGAGAGTCCGGGGGAGTGGAGTGCCGGTATTTCCCGGTGAGGACGCCGCCCGCGAGCGGCGACTGGGCGATGACCCCCATGCCCAAGTGCCGGGCGCGCGTCACGAGCTCCGACGAATCCTTCGCCGTCAAGAGCGAATAGGGGACCTGGACGACGGCGGGCATGATGCCCTTGAGCTCGTCGAGGAGCGTGATCGCCCTGGCCGCATCCCACAGGCCGAAGCCGTTGAGACCGATGTAATGGGCGCGCCCGGATCGGTGCGCGGCCTCCAGGGCGCCGAGAGTCTCCTCGAGGGGAACCGCGGGGTCGAAGCTCGCCAACCACAGATCGACCTCGTCGATGTCGAGCCGGGCGAGCGCATCGTCAAGGCTGCGGAGCATGTCGCCCCTGGCGCCCGAGGAGGTCCAGCTCCCCGAATCGAGGCGCCTGGAGGCGCCCCTCATCGCAAGGACCGTCCTGTGGCGCCCCACGCGCGCGAGCGCGGAGGCGAGGACGTCGAGGGCGCGACCGTCACCGTCCAGGGGGGAGACCTCCACGAAGGTCCCGCCCGCTTCGACGAAACGGGCGAGCATGTCACAGGCTTCAGGCGCTTCGGTGTCCCGCCCCCACGTGAGCGCGCCGAGTCCGACGGACGACAGGCGCAAGCCCGATGTCCCGCACTGACGAATCTCCATACCGCCAGCCTACTCGGCCGAACGGGCTCGGAGTCGCGTGTCGGGTCCCACACCCGACTTCGGCGAAGGAGCGCGCCCGGGCGCGATGACGGTCATAAGGTGGCACCCATGACCTGGTTCGACGCGATCCTCCTCGGCCTCATCCAGGGCCTGACGGAATTCCTCCCCATCTCCTCGTCCGCGCACCTGCGGATCTTCGGCGAGCTCTTCGGCTCGAAGGACCCGGGCGCCGCTTTCACGGCGATCACGCAGATCGGCACCGAGACCGCGGTGCTCATCGTCTTCTGGAAGGACATCGTGAGGATCCTGACGCGCTGGTGGAGGGCCCTGCCCTTCCACGCCGCGGACTCGCGAATCCCCTCGACTGATCCCGATGCGCGCATGGGGTGGATGATCATCATCGGATCACTGCCGATCGGCATCCTCGGCCTCGCCCTGCAGGACTGGATCGACACCAGCTTCCGCAACCTCTGGATCACCGTGGCCATGCTCGCCGTCTTCGCCGTCCTCCTCGGACTCGCGGACCGCTTCGCCCCGCTCAAGCGCAATCTCGACGAGATGAGCTGGAGGGACGCGATCCTCTACGGATGCGCACAGGCGATGGCGCTCATCCCCGGCGTGTCCAGATCCGGCGGGACGATCACCATGGGGCGCGCGCTCGGCTACACGCGCGAGGCCGCCGCCCGCTACTCCTTCCTCCTCGCAATGCCCGCCGTGTTCGCCTCGGGCCTGTACAAGGTCTACAAGGTCGTCGCAGGCGGCGAGCAGATCGCCGTCGGGCCGACGATCATCGCGACCCTCATCGCCTTCGGCGTCGCCTGGGCCGTCATCATCTGGTTCCTCAAGCTCGTGTCGACGAAGTCGTACAAGCCCTTCGTCTACTACCGGATCGGACTGGCCCTCCTCGTGGCGATACTCCTGGGCGCGGGGGTCCTCACCGCGACCTCGACGGCCTTCGCCTGAGGCCTTCGCTGCGGCCCCGAGCCCCTCGTCCCCGGGCTCACGCCCCGCGGGCGACGCGAGTGCGCAGCAGACGCTCGAATCCGCCCTCGGGGGGTTCGGGCGTCCGCCCGTCGAAGAGCGGGCACAGGGACTGCACGTGGCACCAGGGGCACAGGGGATTGCTCCGGGGGGCGAACTCCCCGCGTTCGGCATCCCTTTCGATCCGTACCCACAGGGCCTCGATCTCCTCGCTGAAGCGCGCGATGTCGTCGGCGGTCGGATCGAAGGTGAGGACCTGCCCGGTCCGCAGATACACCAGCTGAGTGCGCGCGGGAAGGCGCGAGACGAGGGACAGCAGCAGGGCGTAGAAGCGCATCTGGAAGAGCGCTTCATCCTGGAAGCGCGGTGAGGGCGCCTTGCCGGTCTTGTAGTCGACGACGCGCAGCGCGCCCTCGGCGTTGGAATCGATGCGGTCGATGAATCCGCGCAGGCGCACCCCCGAGGGCGTGACCGCCTCGACGAGCTGCTCACGCGCCGCCGGGGCCAGCCACTGAGGATTCTCGATCGCGAAGTAGCCGGAGACGAGATCGCGGGCGCCGTCGATCCAGGCCGCCAGATCCGCATCCCCCTCGAAGAGCTCGAGGACGCGGGGGTCCGTCTCGCGGGTCGCCCGCCATTGGGCCTCGAAGAGCTCGAGGGCCGCTTCGGCGCTGCGCTCGGGCGCGGGGAGGTCGAAGAGGCGCTCGAGCACCGAATGGATGAGCGTGCCGAGGGCCGTGTGCCGCGTCGGAGGGTCTTGAATCCGGTCCACGACGTGCAGGCGGTACTGCAGGGGACAGCGTTCGTATTCCTTCGCGCGTGAGGCGGACAGGGCCGGCCCCTGCAATCCGGCGGTGCGCTTCGTCGAAGCGGATGCGTGCGAGTTCATGCCCCCACGCTAACGCCCGCCGCCCTCGTCTGCGGATCTCACACGGGCCGGGATCGACTTCGGCGGTAGAATCGCCGGGATGAACACGACACCCCTGAACGAGTCCCTTTCGGCGCCCATCGGACAGCAGCGCAGGCGCGGGCCGCTTGCCGAGGGCGATCGGGTGCAGGTGAGGGACCCGAAGGGACGCCTTCACCAGGTGATCCTGGTGGGAGGGGGCACCTTCCAATCGAATCGCGGATCCTTCAAGCACGATGACGTGATCGGCCTGCCCGACGGCCAGGTGATCGAAACCGAAGAGGGCCGCCAGTTCCAGATCCTGCGCCCCCTCCTCGTGGACTACACGATGGCGATGCCCCGCGGCGCGGCGGTCGTCTACCCCAAGGACGCGGGGACGATCCTCCACATGGCGGACATCTTCCCCGGCGCGAGGGTCGTCGAAGCCGGTGCCGGTTCCGGAGCCCTGTCGATGGCGCTGCTCAACGCCGTGGGGCCCCGGGGGAGCCTCGTGTCGGTCGAGCGACGCCAGGACTTCGCCGATATCGCGCGGGCGAACGTGGACCTCTGGTTCGGGGCCGAGCACCCCGCGTGGGACCTGCGCGTCGGCGACCTCGACGCCGAACTGGAGACGATGGAGGCCGGCAGCGTCGACCGCGTCGTGCTGGACATGCTCGCCCCCTGGGAGAACATCGACGCCGTGGCCCGCGCGCTCATCCCCGGCGGCGTCCTGTGCTGTTACGTCGCGACGGTGACCCAGCTGTCGCGCCTCACCGAGGACCTGCGCGCCTCGGGCCGATTCACGGATCCGGTCGCCTGGGAGGACATGCGGCGCGAATGGCATCTCGACGGCCTCGCGGTTCGTCCCGAGCACCGGATGGTCGCCCATACGGGCTTCCTCCTCATCACCCGTTCGCTCGCCCCGGGGATCTCGCCGCAGGCGCGTTCGACGCGTCCGGCGAAGTCCTCGGAGGGCATGGGCGGCCAGTGGGACGGGGAAGACGACTGGTCCGAGCAATCCGTCGGGGTGCGCGTCTCCTCGGAGAAGAAGATCCGCAAGGTGCGCCGCGATGTGACCGCGAAGGCCGACACCTGGGTCGACGGAAGGGAGGGCGCCGATGAGTGAGGACTTCCACGCCACTCGCATCGATGAGCTTCAACGCCTCGTCGTTTCGCTCGAGGAGAAGAACGGCCGCCTCGCCACCGCCCTCACGCAGGCCCGCGGGGAGCTCGTGAAGGCCCAGTCGCAACTGCTCGAGGTCAACCGGCCGCCGCTCACACTCGCGATGTTCCTGCGCTCGGACCCGAGCGCGCGCGAGATCGAGGTCGTGCTGAACGGCCGGCGCATGCGCCTGGCCGCGGCTCCCGGGCTCGACCTCGCCGCCCTGTCGTACGGGCAGCTCGTCCGCGTCGACGACAAGCTCGTCGCGGTCGCCCCCGATCGTTTCGCGCGGACCGGCTCGATGGCGTCCGTCCTCGAACTGGTCGGCCATGATCGCGTCCTCGTCGCCTCCCAGGCCGGGCAGGAGCACCTCCTCGTCCTCGCGGGCCCCCTCAGGCACGGGAATCTGCGCCCCGGCGATTCGCTCGTGGTCGACCTGCGCGCCGGCGTCGCCCTCGAGAAGGTCGTGCGCTCGGACGTCGAGCAGCTCCTCACGCCCGAGGTGCCCGACACGACCTACGAGGACATCGGCGGTCTGGACGCGCAGATCCAGCAGGTCCGCGATGCGATCGAGCTCCCGCTCACCCATCCCGAGCTGTACCGCGCCTACGGCTTGCGCCCGCCCAAGGGCATCCTCCTGTACGGGCCCCCCGGCTCGGGCAAGACCCTCATCGCGAAGGCCGTTGCGAACGCCCTGTCCGCGAAGGGCTCGGGGAAGAGGACCTGCTTCCTGTCGATCAAGGGCCCCGAACTGCTCAACAAGTTCGTGGGGGAGACCGAGCGCCAGATCCGCGCGATCTTCTCCAGGGCCCGCTCCCTGGCCGCGGGGGACGTCCCGGTCGTCGTCTTCTTCGACGAGATGGAGGCCCTGTTCCGCACCCGCGGAACCGGCGTCTCCTCCGATGTGGAGACGATGATCGTGCCCCAGCTCCTCGCCGAGATGGACGGCGTCGAGGCCCTCGACAACGTCGTCATCATCGGCGCCTCGAACCGCGCCGACATGATCGATCCCGCGGTCCTGCGGCCCGGACGACTGGACGTGCGCATCCGCGTGGAGCGCCCCGATCGCGCCGGCGCCCGCGACATCATGGCCAAGCACCTCCGGGCCGGTCTTCCGGTGCGTTCCGACGAGGTCGCGCGCATCGGTTCGGCCTCGTCCGCGCTCGAGGGCATGATCGACGCCGCGGTCGAGCGCCTGTTCACCGAGGACTCGTCCACCGCCCTCTTCGATGCGAGGCTCGCCTCGGGCAGGCGCATGCGGATCCACCTGTCCGACGTGGTCTCGGGGGCGATGATCGCCGGAATCGTCGAACGGGCGAAGAAACTCGCCATCAAGGACTCGCTTTCGGGCGCGGCCCCCGGGCTCGCGGTCGAGCACGTCCTGGCGGGCGTCGACGAGGAGATGCGCGAATCGATCGAATTGGCGCAGACCTCCTCTCCGGACGACTGGGCGCGCACGATCGGCCTGAGGGAAGAGATCGTCTCCATCGCACCGGTGAAGGACTGACATGAGGATCATCGGAACCGAGACCGAGTACGGCGTCTACCGCCCGGGGGACCCCTGGGCCAATCCGATCGCCCTGTCCGCGCAGGCGGTCCGCCACTACGCCGAGATCTCCCGGCGGGGAACCGCCGCCGAGGGCGCGCCGCCGGTGAGATGGGACTACACGGGCGAGGATCCCCTCAACGACCTGCGCGGGATGAGGATGTCGAGGGCGGCGGCGGACCCCTCCCTGCTCACCGACGACCCGTACCACCTCGCGCCCTCGGGGGGCTCGGAGAAGATCGCACGGCCGACGCCTGAGGAACTCGCGCTGCCCGCCCAGACGACCGCGGTCCTCACCAACGGCGCGCGGCTCTACGTCGATCACGCCCACCCCGAGTACTCCTCCCCGGAGGCCCTCGGCGCCCTCGACGCCGCGTTGTGGGATCGGGCGGGCGAGGTGATCGCCCAGCGCATCATGGCCCGCGCCGAGCAGGCCGGCGAGCCCCTCGTCCTCGTCAAGAACAACACCGACGGCAAGGGCGCGGCCTACGGCACCCACGAAAACTACCTCATGCGCCGCGACGTCGATTTCGACGAGGTCGTGCGCGGCCTCACCCCCTTCTTCGTGACGCGTCCCGTCATCTGCGGGGCCGGCCGCGTCGGCATCGGACAGAAGTCGCAGATCCCCGGCTTCCAGATGTCTCAGCGCGCCGACTTCGTCGAGAACGAAGTCGGCTTGGAGACCACCTTCAACCGCCCGATCATCAACACCCGCGATGAGCCGCACGCGAATCCCGCTTCGCACCGGCGCCTCCATGTGATCGGCGGCGACGGCAACATGTTCGACGTCTCGATCCTCCTCAAACTGGGAACGACCTCGCTCGTCCTGTGGGCGATCGAGCAGGGCATCGGCCTGGACTGGGACGCGATCGTCCTCGACGATCCGGTGGCGGAGACCTGGAACGTCTCGCATCACCCGGATCTGGACTACCGGCTGTCGACGGCCGGAGGGGGCTCCTACACGGCCGCCGAGCTCCAGCAGGTGATCCTCGACCTCGTCGTGGAGACCTTCGACCGGCTCGGGCAGACTCCGGACGAGGGCGATAGGGCCGTGCTCGAACTCTGGCAGTCGGTGCTCGATCGCATGCGCGCCGACCTCTTCTCCGTCGCTGCCGAAGTCGAATGGGTCGGCAAGTACGCCCTCCTCGGGCGACTCAAGGAGCGTTCGGGACTCGAATGGTCCGATCCGCGTCTTCAAGCGATGGATCTTCAATGGGCCGACCTGCGCCCGGACAAGTCGCTCGCCCTCAAACTCTCGCGCGCAGGACGGGTGAAGCGCCTCTTCACCGACGAGCAGGTCGAGGAGGCCGCCGACGCCCCGCCGGCGAACACGCGCGCGGCGATCCGAGGAGGGGCCGTCGCCTCGCGGCCCGATCTCGTCAAAGCATCCTGGAGCTCGCTCGTCGTCGACCCCGGCGCGGGCGACCTGATCCGTTACCCGATCGCGGATCCCCGGGCGGCGATCCGCCCCTGAGCACGGATATTCGAAGGAGACAATGATGGACATCACACAGCTCTTCGCACCCTCCGGAGATTCGGACGAGCCGGACGCCGTCGAGGCCGCCGGGCGCGTCACGGCGCGCGCCGAGTCGCTCGACGACATCCTCGACGAGATCGATGCCGTGCTGGAGACGAACGCCGAGGCCTTCGTCCAGGGATTCGTCCAGAAGGGCGGCCAGTGAGGTGAGGCGCCGCGTCGTCGGAATCGAGACGGAGTACGGGCTGATGGCGGCCCGGGCCGATGGGGGAGCATCCGCGATGGATGCCGAGCACGCCGCTCAGCATCTCTTCCAACCGCTGCTCCGCGCCGGGCGCAGTTCGAACCTGTTCCTCGCGAACGGCGGACGCCTCTACCTCGACGTGGGCGCGCACCCCGAATACGCGACCGCCGAGTGCGACCGTCTGGAGGACCTGCTCGAGCAGGACCGGGCCGGCGCCGCGATCCTCGCCGAGCTCGCACTGCGGGCGAACGAGTCCTTCGCGCAAGTGGGCGCTTCAGAGCGTCTTCACCTCTTCCGGAACAATCTCGACGCCGAGGGCAACTCCTGCGGCTGCCATGAGAACTACCTGCTCCATCGGCGCAGGGACTTCCGTCAAGTCGCCGACGCGCTCATCACCTTCTTCATCACGCGGCAGATCCTCGTCGGCAACGGGAGGATCCGGATCGGGGCCTCGGGGGCCCATCTCGTCTTCTCGCAGCGCGCCGAGCAGATGTGGGACGCGGTCTCGGCCGCCACGACCCGCTCCCGGCCGATCATCAATACGCGCGATGAGCCCCTGGCGGACTCGGGCTCCTACCGGCGCATGCACGTCATCGTCGGCGACACGAATGTCGCAGAGCCCACCACCGCGCTCAAGATCGGCGCGACCGAGATGCTCCTCCAGGCGGTCGAGGACGGGGTGCGCATCGAGGACCTCGCCCTCGCCGATCCGATGCGGGCGATCCGCGAGGTCTGCCTCGACCTCAGCGGCCGCGCCGAGATCGAACTCGCCGACGGCCGGAGGATGAGCGCGACCGCGATCCAGAAGGAGATCCGGGATCGCGTCCTCGCCTCGCTCGACCCGGGAAGCCTCGACGGGATCCACGCCTACGTCGCCGATCTGTGGGGGCGCGGGATCACGGCCCTCGAGTCGGGGGACTGGTCCGGCATCGACACCGAGCTCGACATCGCGATCAAGAAGAAGCTCCTCGAGACCTATGCGGCGCGTCTGGGCGTCGGCCTGGCGGATGCGCGCATCCGGCGTCTCGACATGTCCTATCACGACATCACGGATACGGGAATCGTGAAGAAACTGGAGAAGGCCGGTCTGGTCCGCCGACTCACGACCGACGAGGGCGTCAGGCGCGCGATGACGAGGGCGCCGCTCACGACGCGCGCGCATCTTCGAGGACGGATCGTCGCGGCGGGACAGGCCGCGCGGACGGATGTCACGGTCGATTGGGTGCATGCGCGCCTGGACGATCAATCGACTCCGCCGCTCACGCTGAACGATCCTCTCGTCAGTGAAGATCCCCGGGTGGACGCCTTCATCGAGAAGATCTCATCCTCGGCTCCGGTGCTCCCGGCATGAACGAACCCAGGCTTCCCCAGTCCTTCCCCTCGCGGCGCACGGCTCAACCCCCTCGCCCGCGCAGGCGCTTCGGGCCGCTCGCGGCGCTCCTGGTCCTCGCCGTGGCACTGGCGGCCGTCGTGGGCGTCTGGCGCCTCCTGCCCTCGCGGAACGGCGCCGAGGGGACCCTTCAGGAGCTGATCGGCCCCTTCGACCGCATCTCCGTCTCCGGCCGCGTGGGCGCGACGCCCGTCGTCGACTTCTCCGGACCGGTCCGGACCTCAGCGGTCAAGGTTCGCGAGCTCATCGCTGGCGACGGAAGAGAGATCGAGCAGGGGGGCCCGGTCCTCCTGTCGATCAGCGCTTTCGATGCGACGACGGGGGAGAACCTGGCCGAATCGGCACGGCCCGATCTCTTCGTGGGCAGGGCGACACCGGAGGAACTGGGGTCGGACCTCGCGTCTCTCGTCATCGGCCGAAAGGAGGGGGCGCGCCTCCTCGCGATCCATCCGGTCTCTCAGGAGTCGGGGCGCGCGACGAGCGAAGTCGTGGTCGTCGACGTCCTCTGGTCGACCGCGAAGGGCGCTGAGGACACCGTCAACGAATTCGGCGCGGTATCGGTGGCGATGAGCCCGACGGGCCCGATCGTCTCCCACGATGAGAAGGCCCCCGACGGTTTGACCGTTCAGAGCCTCATCGTGGGCGACGGCCCCCAGGTCGGAGTCGACGACTCCGTCGTCGCCCAGTACCAGGTGGTGGGGTGGACGGACGGCGCGGTCCGTTCGTCGACGTGGCGCACGGGAATGCCGGAGGTCATCGCCCTGCCCGAGGCGATGAAGGGACTCGTGCAGGGGGTGACGGACCGGCGCGTCGGATCGCGCCTGGCGATCACCATCCCCGCGGACTTCGCCTCCGGGGACGACACCCTCATCGTCGTCATCGACATCCTGGGGACGGAGCCGAGGTCCTCGTCGGATCTTGAGAGCGCGCCCGGTGAGGCCGCGCAGTCGAAGTAGGATCGGCCCATGTCTGTCGCTCTGCGCATCATCCCCTGCCTCGATGTCGATGCCGGCCGCGTCGTCAAGGGAGTGAATTTCGAGAACCTCCGCGATGCCGGGGACCCGGTGGAGCTCGCCCGCCGCTACGGCGCCATGGGCGCCGATGAGATCACCTTCCTCGATGTCTCCGCCTCGGTCGAGGGCCGCGCGACGATGCTCGACGTCGTGTCCGCAACCGCTGAGCAGGTGTTCGTGCCCCTGACGGTCGGGGGCGGCGTCCGTTCCGTCGACGATGTGGCGCGCCTGCTCGCGCACGGCGCCGACAAGGTGGGGATCAACACGGCGGCGATCACGGATCCGGATCTGCTCAGTCGCGTCTCGGACCGTTTCGGCGACCAGGTGATCGTCTTGTCCGTCGATGCGAGGCGCTGCCCCCGGGGCGTGAGCACCGCGTCGGGCTTCGAGGTCACGACTCACGGCGGGAAGCGCTCGACCGGAATCGATGCCCTCGAGTGGGCCAAACGCGCCGAGGCGCTCGGGGCGGGCGAGATCCTCCTCAACTCGATGGACGCCGACGGCGTGCGCCGGGGCTTCGACATCGAGATGCTCCGTCTCTTCCGCTCCGAGGTGAGGGTCCCCCTCATCGCCTCCGGCGGCGCGGGCGCGGCCGAGCACTTCGTCGAGGCGGCGCGCACCGGCGCGAACGCCCTGCTCGCCGCTTCCGTCTTCCACTTCGGGACGGTGGGGATCGACGAGGTCAAGCTCGCCCTCGATCGCGAGGGCTTCGACGTGAGGATCTGAACGCGCGAAGAGAGCCCTGGGCGCCTGTGGGACACTGGAGCCATGCTCACGTGGATGACTGCGGGCGAGTCGCACGGCCCCGCCCTCGTTGCTGTGATTGACGGCGTGCCCTCCGGCTTGGAACTCACCACCGCCGACCTGGAGCGCGCCCTCGCCCGCCGGAGGCTCGGCTACGGCCGCGGCGCCCGTCAGGCCTTCGAGCGCGACGAGGTCCGCATCCTCTCGGGGGTGCGCCACGGGCGCACGATCGGATCCCCGATCGCGGTGGAGATCGCGAACTCCGAATGGCCCAAGTGGCGCACGGTCATGGCAGCCGATCCCGTCGATCCCGCGGAGCTTCTCATCGATGCGGGTACGGGGGATGAGCGCGAGATCGCGCGCAACCGCCCGCTCACGCGCCCGCGCCCCGGTCACGCCGATCTTGCGGGGATGCTCTCCTACGACCTGCCGGAGGCCCGACCGGTCCTCGAGCGGGCGAGCGCTC
This sequence comes from Schaalia sp., assembly GCF_050312375.1. Classification (NCBI taxonomy): domain Bacteria; kingdom Bacillati; phylum Actinomycetota; class Actinomycetes; order Actinomycetales; family Actinomycetaceae; genus Schaalia; species Schaalia sp. Next base: position 24,001 of record NZ_JBNOYB010000004.1, on the reverse strand, counting down.
GCGAGACTGCGGCGCGTGTCGCCCTCGGAGCGATCGCCGAGGCCCTCCTCGCGCAGGTGGGCGGGATCGAATTGGTCGCGCACGTGGTCGCGGTCGGCCCCTTGCGCGCCGAGGGCGGGCTCCCGCGCCCGCAGGACGCGGCGGCGCTCGACGAGGCGAGGATGCGCGCCCTGGATCCCCTCACCGATCAGGCCTTCGTCGATCTCGTGGACGAGGCGAAGGCGCAGGGCGACACCATCGGCGGCGTCGTCGAGGTCGTCGCCTGGGGCGTGCCCGTCGGTCTGGGATCGCACGTCGCCGCTGCGCGCCGACTCGATGCCGCGATCGCGCAGGCGATCATGTCGATCCAGTCGGTCAAGGGCGTCGAGATCGGGGACGGCTTCGCCCAGGCGGCCCTGCTCGGCTCGCAGGCGCACGACGAGATCCTCAAGGGCGCCGATGGGCGCCTCCGCCGCGCTTCGAATCGGGCGGGCGGGATCGAGGGCGGCACCTCCAACGGCGAGGCGATCGTGGTGCGCGCGGCATTCAAACCGATTTCAACGGTTCCGAGGGCCTTGCGCAGCGTGGATCTGGTGACGGGCGAGGAGGCCCGCGGACTCCATCAGCGTTCGGACGCCTGTCAATTGGTGCCGGGTGCGCTCATCGCTCAGGCGGAGCTCGCCCTGGTCCTGGCCGATGCGCTCTTCGCGCACGCGGGGGGCAATTCCATCGTCGAGATGAAGCGCAATCTGGCGGCCTACCTCGAGCGAGTGGCGGAACGCGCATGAAGGGCCTGGAACTGCCGATCGTTCTCGCGGGCCTCCCGGGATCGGGAAAGTCGAAGGTCGGACGCATCCTCGCGAAGAGGCTCGGCGTCGAGCACGTGGATACGGACGATCTCATCGTGGCCGAGGCGGGGATCCCGATCTCGCGGATCTTCGAAGAGGAGGGAGAAGCGGCCTTCAGGCTCCGGGAGGCGCGCGCCGTCGAACGGGCCTTGTCGCGGCGCGCCGTCGTCTCCCTGGGGGGAGGGGCGGTCACGACTCCGCGCGTGCGCGCCCTCCTGGCCGATGCGAGCGTCGTGACGATCGACGTCGAGCATGACGAGCTCCTCCGGCGAGTGACCCGCAAGTCGCATCGGCCGCTCCTGCGCGAGGACCCGGAGGGGGCGCTCCGGCGTTTGAGGAGTGAGCGCGAGCCGTATTACCGCCAGGTCGAGAAGCTTCGCGTGCATTCGGATTCGGGACCCGCCGTCGAGGTGGCGGAGAGGATCTTCCGCATGGTCGAAGGTGTTTTCACGACTGTGGCGGTCGGAGGCGAGGCCCCCTATGACGTGCTCATCGGCAGGGCCATCCCCTCGCGCTTCGTGCGGGAGGCGCTGCGGCCGGAGGCGACGCGCGCCCTCATCGTTCACGCCCCCGAACTCGAGGGCCCCGCTCGGGTTCTGGCCGAGGACCTGCGCGCAGGGGGGCTGGGCGTCCATCTCGCCTCCCATCCTCGGGGCGAGGCCGCCAAGTCCCTCGAGGTCGTCGAGGGCTTGTGGGGGCTCGCGGGAGAACTCAAGCTCGGGCGGGCCGACGCCGTCATCGCGATGGGCGGCGGAGCCACGACGGATATGGCCGGATTCGTCGCCGCGACCTGGTTGAGGGGCATCGATTTCCTTTCTCTTCCCACGACGCTGCTCGCCATGGTCGACGCGGCGGTCGGCGGCAAGACCGGGATCAACTCCTCCGCGGGGAAGAACCTGATCGGCTCCTTCCACCCCGCGCGGCGCGTCCTGTGCGATCTCGAGTACCTGACGACCCTGCCCGAGGCCGAGTTCCGCGCGGGCCTGGGAGAAGTGGTGAAGTGCGGCTTCATCGCCGATGAGGCGATTCTCGAGATCATCGAGGGCGCCGATGAGGGGGCCCTCATCGATCCTGCGTCCCCCGAGGTCGCCGAGCTCATCGGCCGCGCGATAGCGGTCAAGGCGAAGGTCGTGTCCGCGGACCTCAAGGAATCGGGCTTGAGGGAGATCCTCAACTACGGCCATACCTTCGCGCACGCGATCGAACGCTGTGAGGACTACTCGGTGCGGCACGGCGAGGCGGTTGCGATCGGCTGCGTCTTCGCGGCCGCTCTTGCGCAGTCCAAGGGCATGCTCACCCCCGCCGAGGTCGAGCGGCACATCGCGGCCTTCGCGAAGGCCGGATTGGCGACGACCTATTCGGGTGCGGCCCTGAGCGATCTGACGGATGTCATGCTCTCGGATAAGAAGGTGCGGGCGGGCGCGCTGCGCTTCGTCCTGCTCGAGGGGATCGGGAATCCCCGGACTGTGAGGATCGATCCGAGTGAGCTCGCGCTCCCCGCATCGCGGATCGGGGTGAAGCGATGACGGGCGCTCCCGGAATCGTGCTGCTCGGCGTTTCCGGGGCGGGCAAGACGAGCGTGGGCAGGATCCTCGCCGAACGGCTCGACGTCGATTTCGTCGATGCCGACGACCTGGTCGCGAAGGAGGCGGGAGTGCCGTTCGCCGAACTCGTCATCGCGCAAGATCCGCGGCTGGAGCGGTTGAGAAGGTCGGCCGCGCGGCGGGCGCTCGCATGCCCCGGCGCGGTCGTGGCCCTCGGCGCGAGCCAGATCGAGGACGCCGACACCCTCGACGCCATTCGCGAGGCCAAGACGCGGGGGGCCTTCGTCGTCGAGCTCGTCGCCGATACCGCTGAGGTCGCCCGGCGCTCAGGACTCAACCGCCCCCGATCGGTGGGGCTCGGGGCGCCGCGGGCGCTGCTGACCGCGATGATCGCAGCCCTGCATGAGCGCTACGCGGATGTGGCGGATTCGTCAGTGCAGACGGGGGGCGCGGGCCCCGCCCTCGTGGCCGATCGGGTGCTGGGGGAGTGTAGACTAGCGGGCGATTCCCCGAACAACCGAGATTGAGGTACACCTGTGGCAACGACGAATGATCTGAAGAACGGCCTTGTCATGGTCATCGAGGGCCAGCTCTGGCAGGTCGTCGAGTTCCAGCACGTCAAGCCCGGCAAGGGCCCGGCCTTCGTGCGCACGAAGATCAAGAACGTCCTGTCCGGCAAGACCGTCGACAAGACCTTCAACGCCGGTATCAAGATCGAGACGGCGACCGTCGATCGTCGCGATATGACCTACCTGTACCAGGACGGCGCCGACTACGTCTTCATGGATCAGTCCACCTACGAGCAGATCAACGTTCCGGGTGAGACCGTCGGCGACGCCCGCAACTTCATGGTCGAGAACCAGGACGTCATCGTCTCGCTGCACGACGGCAACGTCCTCTTCGTCGAGCTCCCCGCGACCGTGGTCCTCACGATCACGCACACCGAACCCGGGCTGCAGGGCGACCGCTCCTCGGCGGGCACGAAGCCGGCGACCCTGGAGACGGGTTATGAGATCCAGGTGCCGCTCTTCATGGAAGAGGGCACTCGCGTCAAGGTCGATACCCGCGACGGCTCCTACTCCGGCCGCGTCACCGACTGATGTCGAAGTTCCGTTTCACTTCTCGGACGAAGGCGCGCAAGCGGGCGGCCGATGTCGTCTTCGAGGCCGATCAGCGGGGGATGGGCCGCAATCCTGAGGTTCTGCGCGACATCCTCCGCCAGCGCCGCGCGGTGACCGCTGCCCAGACGCCGCTGCCCGAGTATTCGGTGCGGATCGTCGAGGGCGTGGCCGATCACCTCCGCAGGATCGACGATCTCATCTCGGCCCGCGCGAAGGTCGCCGGCCTCGACCGGGTCGCGGCGGTCGACCTCGCCGTCATGCGCGTGGCCGTCTGGGAGATGCTCGAGAACTCCGAGGACGTGCCGGCGGTCATCGCGATCGATGAGGCGATTTCGATCGTGAAGTCCCTCTCGACTGAGTCGGCCCCCTCCTTCGTCAATGCGGTCCTCGATGCGATCCGCAAGGACATCGAGGCTCCCGCGTGGGCGCGCAGGTCCTCTGAGGGCGCGGAGGCGTCGTCCTCGTCCGAGGACGGGCCGAGCGGGGAGGCCGTCCAGGACGCCGCCGGGACGCCCATGACGACCTCGGCCGAGGAGATGTCGGTCGAGGATCTCGAGGAACTCGACGAGCTGCTCGGAGAGTACTGATACGGAGGCGGGCCCACCGTCCCGGTGATGCGTTGAACCGCGCGTCGCCGGGGCGGTGGGCTCTTCTGATTCCCTCCCTCGGAGGGGCGCTGTCGAGGATCGGCTGGCGCCTTCACGCGTGCGCCGTGGCTCTTGCGAGGATTGCGGAGTAGAGTGTCCCCGAGTTGTCGATTGTCAACGGCTGGCGCTTACCGGCCGTCAAGCTGGAGGATCTGCGATGCCGGGCATCATTCGACTCACGCTGCGTGAGCAGGTGTGGGCGACTTTGCGAGAGGAGATCCTCAACGGCACCCTTCCCGCGGGTGCGCGTCTGGGCGAGGTCGAATTGGCCGAGCGCCTCGGGGTCAGTCGGGGAACGGTGCGTGAAGCACTGCGAAAGCTCCAGCAGTCGGGCCTGGTCGAGGGCGAGGATCGGGCGGGGCTCAGCGTCGCCCGTTTCGACTCGCGTCAGCTGCGGGAGCTCTTCGACGTGAGGGCGGCCCTCGAGGGCCTCGCCGCCACGACCATTGTGAAGAGCGGTCGTGGCGAGGAGGTGGCAGGGCGGTTGGAGAAGCGCCTTCCCGAACCTGAGAGGACCGCGAGCCTGGCGGAGGTCCTCGACATCGATCTCGGTTTCCACGAGGCCCTGTGCCGGGAGGCGGGCAATGCGACGCTTCTGGAGATGTGGCACGATCTGCAAGATCGCATGCGCATCGCGGTCATGACCGATCCGGAGGCTTTGAGCTCGCAGTTCCTCGGCAGCGCTTATCATCAGCCGATAGTCGACGCCTTGAGGTCGGGCGATCCTGAACAGGCGCGGATCACGATGGAGCAGCATATGCACGGTGCTGCGGAATCCTGGGCGAGCCGTCGGGACTAGTCCTACTCCGCTCGTCTCAACGGCGTCGATGCTCGGCCCGGTGCGGGCTTCAGAGCAGGCCCTTCTCCGGGGTGATGGAGACTTCCGCATCAGATGCGCGCGTTCATGCTGCGTCGCCGCGGCATGCCCTGTGAGCACCTCCTCCGAAGTTCGGATTTTCTTCCGGGAGGCTCGTCGCGCCCGCTCAGGCCCCATTCCTCATGTGAATCATGTGATGTGATTGACAGTAGAAGGTTAACTGCTTACTGTTAACAACAGCGAGCAAGGGTGCTCGTCATCACGAAGAAGTGAGGATCAATGAGCTACGGCACAGGCATCGGAATACGGACCGCCGTCGTCACGGGGGCGTCTTCTTTGAAGGGAATCGGTTTTCATGCCGCCCTTCGTTTCGCGCAGGAAGGCTGGGCGGTGGCGATGCTCGACATCAACGCCGCCGGAGTCGAAAGGGCGGCCGCGGAAGTGCGCGAACGCGTACCCGGCGCTCGGGTCGCCTCCTTCGTCGCCGATGTCGGCAACCCGGAGTCGGTCGAAGCCGTCGCAAAAGCGATCGCCGACTCCGCCCTCCCGCCCGTCGGCGCACTCGCGAACATCGCGGGGATCCCGTCTCCCACGCGCTTCCTCGATCTGACGCTCGCCGAATGGAACCGCGTCATCACCATCAACCTCACGGGCTGCTTCCTCCTCTCGCAGGCCCTCGTGCCGATGATGATCGAGGGCGGATACGGGCGCGTCGTCAACATGTCCTCTGTGACGGCCCAGCACGGAGGCGGCGTCTTCTCGAAGACCTCCTACGCGGCGGCGAAGGCGGGCGTCATCGGCCTCACACGGGGAATGGCCCGTGAACTCGCCGAGTACGGCATCACCGTCAATGCGGTGGCCCCGGGCGTCGTCAACACGGATATCCGTTCCGGCAACTCCGAGGAGAACGAGTCGGCCCTCGCTGAAGCGGTGCCGCTCGGCCGTCAAGCGGAGCCCTGGGAGATCGCGGCACTGGTGTGCTGGCTGAGCTCTGAGGACTCCGCATACATCACCGGTATCACCCACTCCATCAACGGCGGAACCTACATCTGCTGACCCCCATCCCATCACCATGAGATAGGAGGAACACATGCCTCGCTCTCGCCAGATCGCACGATGTGCGATTACGGCTGCGGCAGTGACCGCGCTCCTCGCCGGTTGCGCCGGCGGTGCGGGCCCCCGCAACACCGATTCGATCCGCATCATCCTGGGGCACGGCGCGGCCCCGGGGAATCCGCGCTCCAATGCGGCGCTCCTCTTCGAAAAGCTCGTCGAGGAGAAGTCGGACGATGCGATCGACATCCAGATCCTCGGTCAGGAGACCGTGGGATCGGACTCCGAGATGATGATCTCGGTCGCATCGGGCACCCTCGACATGACGATCAACTCTCAGGGCCCCTTCGCGACCTACGTGCCCGAGGCCGCGCTCATCGGCCTGCCCTTCCTCTTCGAGAACTCCCAGCACGCCTACGCGGTCATCGACTCGAAGGAGATCAGCGGGTACCTCGCTAAGAAGGCCGAGGAACGAGGCTTCCACCTCCTCGGATTCTGGGATAACGGCATGCGCGATCTCACGAATTCCAAGCACCCGATCGAAACCCCAGAAGACGTCGCCGGCCTCAAGATCCGCACCCCCGACGACACGATGACGATCTCGATCTTCAACCAACTCGGCGCCAACCCCACACCGATGGCCTTCGGAGAGCTCTACCTCGCGCTCAGGACCGGTGCCGTTGACGGCCAGGAGAATCCCGTCGTCAACATCAAGAGCTCGAAACTCGACGAGGTCCAACCGAATCTCGCGGTCACCGGCCACAAGTACGAGGCGAATCCCTTCGTCATCTCGACGGCCCGCTGGTCGAGGCTCACCCCCGAGCAGCGGTCCATTCTCCAGGAGGCGGCGGACGAGGCCCGCGCATCCCAGCGCGAGGAAATGAGCGTCCAGACGAGGCGGATCTACGAGGAGTTCGAGCTAAAGCTCGCCGTCACGCACCCGGACAAGGAGGCCTTCCGCACCCTCACCGCTCCGGTGTACGACTCCTGGTCCGCGAAGTTCCCGGAGTTCTTCACCACCATCACATCAACCGCGGATGGACTCCGCTCCGAGTACACGCAAGGGGATGAGGCCAAATGACGAAGCCGCCTCACGCAGCGGACGAAACGACGGCCGTCGGCACCGTCATCACCGAGGACGACATCGCCGCCCTCGATACTCAATCCGTCCTCGATGAACCGCTCGAAGCGACCGATCCGATCAACCAGAAGTTCCTCAGGGCCGCCTCATGGGCCGCCGCTGCGATCACGATCATCATGCTGGTCCTCGTGACGCTCTCAGTGGTCATGAGATACGTCTTCAACTCGTCGATCGACCTCGCCGCCGAAGGGCCGAGCTACCTCCTGCCCTGGTTGATCTGCGCCGGTGCGATCGTCGCCCAGGCGCAGATGGCGCACGTCGGGGTGAACTTCTTCCTCGAGAAGCTCCACGGCAGGGCCTTCGAGATCGCCTCCATCGCGATCTGGATCTTCGTCGCGATCCTGATGGCCTACCTCACCTACCTGGGCGCCTACATGGCCGGACCGATGTCCGCGCAGATCACCCCGATCATGGGATGGCCGCAGATCGGCAGCTTCGCCGCTTTCATCGTCATGACGGCCTGCCTGAGCATTCAGGCCGCGGTCAGGGCGTGGTTCTTCTACCGCAAGGGTGCGGTCCGCAGCATTGATATCGGCTCCCCGGTCGAGGCCGAGGACGCAGTCAAGGAGGTCCACGGTGTTTGAAGTCGCCGTCGCAATCATCGTCTTCATCGCTCTTCTCCTCCTCGGCGTCCCAGTCGCCTTCTCGGTGATCGCCGGAACCGTCGTCGGCCTCTTCGCGATCGGATCCCTCCCGATGGAGGCGCTCGCCCTCCAATCCTTCGGCGGAGCGACCGACTACTCGATGCTCGCCATCCCCTTCTTCATCCTCACCGCCGACCTCCTCTTCTCGGGCAGGCTCGGAGCGCAGGTCATCGGCCTGGCCACCCGCGTGGTGGGCCGTTTCCGAGGCGGCGTCGGCATGACCTCCGTTCTCACGAACGCCGTCTTCGCCGGCGTCTCGGGCTCGGCCGTCGCTGACGCGACCGGCCTGGGCAAGGTCATGATCCCCTGGACGAAGAAGCTCGGCTACCCGGCGCAGTACGCCGCGGCCGTCAACGCCTCCTCATCGGTGCTCGGCGTCATCATCCCGCCCTCGATCCCGATGATCCTCTTCTCGGCGGCCTCCGGCGCCTCGGTTGCAGCGGTGTTCAACGCGGGCCTCATCCCCGGCATCGTCATGGCCGTGGCCCTCATGTTCGGATGCTGGTTCCTCGCCTTCAAGAACAACTATCCGCGCGTGCGGGCCAAGCTCACGATGAAGAAGCTCCTCATCGACCTTCTCATCGCGACGCCCGCGATCCTCATCCCCGTGATCCTCATCCGCGTCTTCCTCTTCACCGGAACGGCGACGGTCACCGAGGTCTCGGTCCTCGCAGCCGTCTACGCGCTGCTCATCCGCACGACGATGTACAGGGACCTCACCTGGAAGTCCTTCATGCGGTCCGTGACGGAGTCGGCGGCATCGACGGCGGTGGTCATGGTGCTCATCATGTTCTCCGCCGCACTGTCCTGGCTGCTCACGATCCAGGAGGCCCCTCAAAAGCTCGCCTCCGCACTGCTCTCCCAGACGGATTCGACTGCGCTCATCATCCTCTTCATCGTGATCATCCTGATCATCACCGGGATGTTCCTCGATATGGCGCCGGCGATCCTGCTGCTCACGCCCGTTCTCCTGCCTCTCGCCTCGGCGATCGGAATGGGAACGGTCCAGCTGGGAATCCTCATGGTCTGCACGCTCGCCATGGGCCTGTACACCCCGCCCGTCGGCACGACCCTGTACATCTCCGCAGGCATCGGCCGCGTCGGCATCAACAAGGTGACGCGCGAACTCCTGCTCTTCTACGTGCTCATCATCGCGTTCGTGCTCATCATCGCCTACGCCCCGGGCCTCATGCTCATCCCGACGAGCTGAATCCGCAGACCCCACCGACCCGCATCCGCACAAAGACGAAGGACAAGATCATGGTGCGATCAGTCACCACTGAAGAATTGAAGGAGCGCGCCAAGCAGCTCCGCATGACATCCGTCCAGATGATCTACGAGGCCCAGTCCGGACACCCCGGCGGCTCCCTCTCGGCCGCCGATGTCGTGGCGAACCTGTACTTCAGGGAGATGCGCTACGACCCGGCGGACCCGAAGTGGGAGGACCGCGATCGCTTCGTTCTCTCCAAGGGGCACGTCGCGCCTGTGCTCTACTCGGCCCTCGCGATCGCGGGCTTCGTCCCGATGGAGACGATCCATACCCTGAGGAAGAAGGGCTCCGCCTTCCAGGGGCACCCCGACTCCAAGAAGTGCCCGGGAATCGAGATCTCGACGGGCTCGCTCGGCCAGGGGATCTCCGCCGCGGTCGGCATGGCGATCGGCCTCAAACGCGACGGCAAGGACTCGAGGGTCTACACCCTGCTCGGCGACGGCGAGACGCAGGAGGGCCAGGTCTGGGAGGCCGTTCAATGCGCCCGCACCTACGAACTCGACGCCTTCACCGTGATCATTGATGAGAACAACCTCCAGATCGACGGCCACTGCGACGAGGTGAGCCCGAACTTCGACTTCGTGAAGAAATTCGAAGCCTTCGACTACGACGCGATCCGCATCGACGGTCACGACATGGACGCGATCTCGAAGGCCTTCGACGCCTTCCGCGGGATGAAGAACGGCAAACCGAAGGCCCTGATCCTCAAGACGATCAAGGGCAGAGGAGTGTCGTACATGGAGGACGTGGCGGGCTGGCACGGCGCCGCGCCGAACGATGAACAGTACGCACAGGCCATGGCCGAACTCGAGAAAGGACTGGATCGATGAGCCTCACCGTCGACTACACCAGCAAGAAGCCCACGCGCACGGGCTTCGGCGATGAGATCCTCGCGCTCGGGCAGGAGCGCCCGGAGATCTTCGTCGTCGACTGCGACATCGCGAAGTCCTGCCAGACGACGGCCTTCTCCAAGGCCCTCCCGGCCCAGCACGTCAACGTCGGCATCGCCGAGCAGAACGGCGCGGGCGTCGCAGCCGGCCTCGCCACGACCGGGAAGATCCCCTTCGTCGTCACCTACGCGGTGTTCGGCTCCCTGCGCATGGGCGAGCAGATCCGCCAATCGATCTGCTACCCGAAGCTCAACGTGAAGATCGCCTGCTCCCACGGCGGCCTCACACCCGGGAATGACGGCGGTTCGCACCAGGCGATCGAGGACATGGGCACCATGCGCGGGCTGCCGGGCATGACGGTCGTCATGCCGGCGGATTACAACTCGGCGCGCAAGCTGGTGCGCGAGGCCGCCGATTGGGCGGGGCCGATGTTCCTCCGCTTCACCCGCGATGCCGTTCCGGAGATCTACGGGCCGGACGAGGAGTTCGAGATCGGCAGGGCCAAGGTCCTCTCCGAAGGAGACGACCTCGCGATCATCGCCAACGGCGACACCCTCCGCCTCGCGATCGAAGCCGCGAACGCCCTGGAAAGCGAGGGCGTCTCGGTGCGCGTCGTCGACATGCACACGATCAAGCCCCTCGACGTCGATGAGGTGAGGCGCTGCATGACGACCGGACGGATCGTCACCGTCGAGGACCACACGGTCATGCACGGTCTGGGCGCTGCGGTCAGCCAGGTCGTGGCGGCCGAGGGCGGTGCGCGCGTCGCGCAGATCGGCATTCAGGACCAGTTCGGCCAGTCCGCGACCTATGAGGAACTGCTCGAGATGAACGACATCACGGTGGAGGGGATCCTCGAGGCCGCGAAATCGCTCCTGGACTGATACACCCCCTCCTCGCCCGAGCCCGTTCCCGCACCGCTCTCCAACCCGGTGCGGGGGCGGGCTCGAACGCGACGAGGCATCCGAGGCTGTGATGGACGGGACTGAGCGCGACGGCGAAGAAGCGGTAGGCTGAGGCGCGGAAGCATTCCTTTAAGGACCGTCCAGAGAGGCGGGGAAGGAGATCCGCATGGGATCAGTGCATTCAATCGGGGCACGAGGCGCGGGCGGCAAAGAAGTGCTCGGCGCGGGCGACATCTCCCGCTCACTCACCCGCATCGCCTACGAAATCATCGAACGCAACTCCGGGGCGGAGGACCTTGTGATCGCGGGAATCCCGACCAGGGGGGCGACGCTCGCGCGACGCCTGGTCTCGCGGATCGAGGAGGTCGGCGGAGGCTCGGCCGGACTCGCCATCATCGACACGACGATGTACCGGGACGACCTGCGATCACAGCCGCTCAGAGTCCCCCAGGAAACGCGGATCCCGGCTTCGGGGATCGACGCCCGGACCGTCGTCCTCGTCGACGACGTCCTCTACACGGGCAGGACCATCAAAGCCGCTCTCGACGCCCTCGGCGGCCTCGGGCGTCCTGCCGCCGTGCAGCTCGCGGTCCTCGTCGATCGCGGCCACCGCGAACTGCCGATCCGCCCCGACTTCGTCGGCAAGAACCTGCCGACATCGCGCCACGAAACCGTGACGATCCTGCTGGAGGAGACGGACGGCCGCGATGCGGTCCTGCTGGGGAAGAGGGACTGACATGAGCCTCGACCATCTCATCTCGATCCGCGACCTCGACTACCGCGAGGCGCTCCTCCTCCTCGACACGGCCGAGCAGATGGCCGCGACCCAGTCCCGGCGCGTGAAGAAGCTCCCGACGCTTCACGGCCGGACGGTCGTCAACCTCTTCTTCGAGGACTCCACCCGCACCCGCCTCTCCTTCGAGGCCGCGGCCAAGCGCCTGTCCGCCGATGTCATCAACTTCTCCGCGAAGGGCTCATCGGTCTCCAAGGGGGAGTCGCTCAAGGACACCGCCCTCACCCTCCAGGCGATGGGCGCGGACGCCGTCATCGTCCGCCACTCCTCGTCGGGCGCCGCTCACCGGCTCGCGCACGCCGGGTGGATGGACCTGCCGGTTCTCAACGCCGGCGACGGGACGCACCAGCATCCGACGCAGGCCCTCCTCGACGCGATGACCCTGCGCCGCCACTTCCACCGGGATCCGGCCGACCCCGAGGTCGAGCCCCTCGCGCCCGGGACGGATCTCGCCGGTGCGCGCGTCGTCATCGTCGGCGACGTCCTCCACTCCAGGGTCGCCCGCTCGAACGTCGACCTGCTCACCCTGCTCGGCGCGTCCGTCACCCTCGTCGCCCCGCCGACGCTCCTGCCCGTGGGCGTGGAGACCTGGGACTGCGAGGTCGAATACGACTTCGATCGCGCACTCGCGCAGGAGCCCGACGCCGTGATGATGCTCCGCGTGCAACGCGAGCGCATGAGCGCGGCCGGAGGCGGCTTCTTCCCGTCCCCCGGCGAATACCACCTGGCCTACGGCCTCGACCGTCAGCGATTCGACGCTCTCGGTCCCGACACGATCATCATGCATCCCGGCCCGATGAACCGCGGACTCGAGATCAGCGCCGAAGCCGCTGACTCCCCGCGATCGGTCGTCGTCGAACAAGTCGCCAACGGCGTCTCGGTCCGCATGGCCGCCCTCTACCTCCTCCTCGCCCCGGAAGGAAACCCCCGTGACTGACTCCTCTCGCTCCTGGTTCATCTCCTCGGCCGACATCTGCGGTGAGGGGCGCTCCGACATCCTCGTCCGCGAGGGCGTGATCGTCGCCCTCGGGAAGGAGGCTCGCGACGGCGCACGGGAGGCGAGGCGCATCGACGCCGACGGGCTCATCGCCCTTCCCGGCCTGGTCGATCTGCACACGCACCTGCGCCAACCGGGCCAGGAGGACGCCGAGACGATCGAGACGGGCACGCGCGCCGCGGCGATCGGCGGTTACACGGCCGTCCACGCGATGGCGAACACCACGCCGGTCGCCGATACGGCCTCGGTCGTCGATCAGGTGTGGGAGGTCGGGCGTGAAGCCGGATGGGTCGAGGTCCGCCCCGTCGGAGCCGTGACCAAGGGGCTCGCGGGGGAGCACCTGTCCTCGATGGGCGCGATGGCGAAATCGCGCTCGCAGGTCAGGGTCTTCTCCGACGACGGCAAATGCGTCTTCGACCCGGTCCTCATGCGCCGCGCCCTCGAATACGTCAAGGCCTTCGACGGCGTGGTCGCACAGCACTCCCAGGACCCCGGTCTGACCGAGGGCGCCCAGATGAACGAGTCCGCCCTGTCGGGAGAACTCGGACTCGCCGGCTGGCCGGCCGTCGCCGAAGAGGCGATCATCGCGCGCGACATCCTCCTGGCCAAGCACGTGGGCTCCAGGCTCCACGTCTGCCACCTGTCCACGGCGGGATCGGTGGACCTCATCCGATGGGGCAAGCGCATGGGGGTCGACGTCACCGCTGAAGTGACCCCGCATCATCTGCTCCTCACCGAGGAACTCGCGCGGACCTACGACCCGCTCTACAAGGTGAACCCGCCCTTGCGCAGCGCCGAGGACGTCGAAGCGGTGCGCGAGGGGCTCGCCGACGGGACGATCGACATCGTCGGCACCGACCACGCGCCCCATCCGCTCGAATCGAAGGACTGCGAGTGGCAGGCGGGCGCCTTCGGCATGACCGGATTGGAGACGGCGCTCCCCGTCGTCATCGAGACGATGGTCGACACCGGGCGGATGACGTGGAAGGACGTCGCCCGAGTGCTCTCGACGGCGCCGGCGCGGATCGGCCGGGTCGCGAGCCAGGGGAGGGGCCTCGTCGTCGGCGCGCCGGCGAACATCGCCCTCGTCGATCCGGCAGTCCGAAGGAAGGTCGACCCGTCCGCCCAGTGGACTCGTTCGACGAACACCCCCTATCGGGGCATGGAATTGCCGGGACACGTGCTCTACACGTTCCACAGGGGCGATTCGACCGTGAGCGAAGGAAACCCCATTCCCAAGGAGGACCGCTGATGCGAAGCGAACTCGCCCTTCTCGTACTCGAGGACGGAAGCGTATTCCCGGGTCGCGCCTGGGGAGCGCGCGGCAGGACCCTCGGCGAGATCGTCTTCTCCACCGGCATGACCGGATACCAGGAGACCCTGACGGATCCGTCCTACCACCGCCAGATCGTCGTGATGACGGCGCCCCACATCGGCAACACCGGCGTGAACGACGAGGATCCGGAATCGAAGCGGATCTGGGTGGCGGGCTTCGCCGCCCGAGACCCCGCCCGGCGCGCCTCGAACTGGCGCTCGACGCGATCCCTCGACGACGAGCTCCTCGCCCAGGGGATCGTCGGCATCTGCGAACTCGACACGCGCGCCGTGACGCGGCACATCCGCTCCCAGGGCGCCATGCGCGCGGGGATCTTCTCCGGTGACGCGCTTCCGGCGGGCGCCGAGCACCTGGGCGAGCAGGTCCGCGAAGCGCTCGTGAGGATCGTCGTCGACCAGCCCGCGATGTCGGGGGCCGCCCTCGCGCAGGAGGTCTCGACGAACGAGTCCTACGTCGTCGAAGCCGTGGGGGACAGGCGCGCGCGGATCGTGGCCGTCGACCTCGGCATCAAGTCCCGCACTCCCGAGCAGCTCGCCGAACGCGGCATCGAGGTGACGATCGTGCCCAACACGGTCACCTTCGCCGAGATCACGGCCCTCAACCCCGACGGCGTGTTCTTCTCGAACGGACCGGGCGACCCCGCCTCCGCCGATCATGAGATCGAGCTGCTGCGCGCGGTCCTCGATGCCGGAATCCCGTACTTCGGGATCTGCTTCGGGCACCAGCTCTTCGGGCGCGCCCTCGGTTACGGCACCTACAAACTGGACTTCGGGCACCGCGGCGTCAACCAACCCGTCAAGGATCTTCAGACGGGCCGCGTCGAGATCACGGCCCACAATCACGGCTTCGCCGTGGATGCGCCCATCGGCGAGCCCTCGATCGCGCCCTTCGATTCGGGCCGCTACGGCCGGGTCGTGGTCAGCCACGTCGGACTCAACGACGGCGTCGTCGAGGGCCTGCGCGCCCTCGACATCCCCGCCTTCTCCGTCCAGTACCACCCCGAGGCCGCCGCGGGCCCGCATGACGGCGAGCACCTCTTCGACCGTTTCTGCACCATGATCCTCGACCGCGCCTCCGCGGGCGCCTCCGAGGGAGAAAGCGAGAACGACTGATGCCCGCAAGGAAGGACCTCCGCTCCGTCCTCGTCATCGGCTCCGGCCCGATCATCATCGGGCAGGCCTGCGAGTTCGATTACTCGGGCACCCAGGCCTGCCGCGTCCTCAAGGAGGAGGGCCTGCGGGTCGTCCTCGTCAACTCGAACCCGGCGACCATCATGACCGACCCGGAGATGGCCGACGCGACCTACGTCGAGCCGATCACCCCCGAAGTGGTCGCGCGCATCATCGAGAAGGAGCGCCCCGACGCCCTCCTGCCGACCCTCGGCGGCCAGACCGCCCTCAACACGGCGATCGCGCTGGCGGACCAGGGCGTCCTCGAACGTTACGGCGTCGAACTCATCGGCGCCTCGATCGACGCGATCCGAGCGGGTGAGGACCGCGAGGAGTTCAAACGGATCGTCGAGGAGTGCGGGGCCGAAGTCGCCCGGTCGGTGATCGCCCACAGCCTCGAGGAATGCCACGCGGCCGCCGCCGAACTCGGATACCCCCTGGTCGTCCGCCCCTCCTTCACCATGGGCGGTCTGGGCTCCGGTTTCGCGTACACGCCCGAGGACCTCGATCGCATCGCGGGCCAGGGCCTCGCTGCCTCGATCACCACCGAGGTCCTCCTCGAGGAGTCGATCCTCGGATGGAAGGAGTACGAGCTCGAGCTCATGCGCGACACGGCCGACAACGTGGTCGTCGTCTGCTCGATCGAGAACCTCGACCCGGTCGGCGTGCACACGGGCGACTCCATCACCGTCGCGCCGGCGCTCACCCTCACGGACCGCGAACTCCAGCGCCTGCGCGACATCGGCATCGCCGTGATCCGCGCCGTCGGCGTCGACACGGGCGGCTGCAACATCCAGTTCGCGGTCGAGCCCGACACGGGCAGGGTCATCGTCATCGAGATGAATCCGCGCGTCTCGCGCTCCTCGGCGCTGGCCTCGAAGGCGACCGGCTTCCCGATCGCGAAGATCGCCGCCAAGCTCGCCACGGGGTACACCCTCGACGAGATCCCGAACGACATCACCGGCTCGACGCCCGCGTCCTTCGAACCGACGCTCGACTACGTGGTCGTCAAGGTCCCGCGCTTCACCTTCGAGAAGTTCCCCCAGGCCGATCCCACCCTCACGACCTCGATGAAGGCCGTCGGCGAGGCCATGGCGATCGGCCGCAATTTCACCGAAGCCCTTCAGAAGGCCCTGCGCTCGATCGACAAGGGCGGCGTCCAATTCGACTGGTCGACGCCCGCGCCCACCGAGGAGGAGACGCGCGCCCTCGTCGCCGCTGCCGCGACGCCCACGGAGGGCCGACTCGTGCAGGTCCAGCGCGCGATCCGCGGCGGGGCTTCCATCGAGGAGCTCTTCGAGGCCACGGGGATCGACCCGTGGTTCCTGGACCAGATCGTCCTCCTCGACGAGGTGGCGAACCGGATCCTGGCCGCACCGGCCCTCACTCGCGGCGTTCTCGAGGAGGCGAAGCGTCACGGCTTCTCCGACCGCCAGATCGGCCTGATGCGCCGCCTCACCGAGACGACTGTCCGCGAGGTCCGCGGCGCCTTCGGGATCCGCCCGGTCTACAAGACGGTGGACACCTGCTCGGCCGAGTTCGCGGCGCGCACGCCCTACCACTACTCCAGCTATGACGCCGAGACGGAAGTCGCCCCGCGTGAACGGGAAGCCGTCATCATCCTCGGCGCGGGCCCCAACCGAATCGGCCAGGGCATCGAGTTCGACTACTCCTGCGTCCACGCGGCGATGGCCCTGCGCGATCGTTTCGAGACCGTCATGATCAACTGCAACCCGGAGACGGTCTCCACCGACTACGACATCTCCGATCGCCTCTACTTCGAGCCCCTCACCCTCGAGGACGTCCTCGAGGTGTATCGGGCCGAGTGCGAGGCCGGTCCGGTCAAGGGCATGCTCGTCCAGCTCGGCGGGCAGACGCCCCTGTCCCTCGCGAACGACCTCGCCGAGGCCGGTGTGCCGATCCTCGGCACCTCGCCCGCATCGATCGATCTGGCGGAGGACCGGGAGGAATTCGCCCAGGTCCTCGTTCAGGCGGGCTGCCCCTCACCCGCCCACGACGTGGCGCACGCGCCCTCTCAGGTCCACTCCGTCGCCGCGCACGTGGGATACCCGGTTCTCGTCCGCCCGAGCTTCGTCCTGGGCGGCCGGGGCATGGAGATCGTCAACGATCCGGCGGCGCTCGACGCCTATCTCGGCCGCGAGGACCTCGACGCGCTCTTCGAGCGGGGCCCCCTGCTCATCGACCGCTTCCTCGACCAGGCGATCGAGATCGACGTCGACGCCCTCTTCGACGGCGAGGAGCTCTTCATGGGCGCCATCATGGAGCACATCGAAGAGGCCGGGATTCATTCGGGCGATTCCGCGTGCGTGCTCCCGCCGATGACGCTCTCCGCGCGCGAATTGGCGAGGATCACCGCCTCGACGGAGGCCATCGCCCGCGGCGTCGGCGTGAAGGGCCTCATCAACATCCAATTCGCCCTGCTCTCCGACACCCTCTACGTCATCGAGGCGAACCCGAGGGCCTCGCGCACCGTGCCCTTCGCCTCGAAGGCGACCGGAGTGCCCCTGGCGAAGGCGGCCGCGCTCATCCAGGTGGGGGAGACGATCGCCGACCTGCGCTCCATCGGGATCCTCCCCGAGACGGATGCGCGGGTGATCCTCGACAACTCCTCGATCGCGGTGAAAGAGGCGGTCCTGCCCTTCAGGCGCTTCAGGCGCGCCGACGGCGGGATGGTCGACACGATCCTCGGGCCGGAGATGCGGTCCACGGGCGAGGTCATGGGCATCGATCGCGACTTCCCGACGGCTTTCGCGAAGTCGCAGTCCGCGGCCTTCGGGGAGCTGCCCACCGAGGGCACCGTGTTCATCTCGATCGCCGACACCGACAAGAGGGCCATCGTCTTCCCTGCCGCCCGCATGCACGAGCTCGGCTTCGCGATCCTCGCGACGGCGGGAACCGCCTCCGTCCTGAGGCGCAACGGCATCGAGGCCCAGGTCGTGCGCAAGTCCTCCGAGGGGCGCGGGCCGAAGGGAGAGCCGACGGTCGTCGATCTCATCGCCGAGGGGGTGATCGACATCGTCGTGAACACGCCGCAGACGTCCGAGAACCGGCACGACGGATTCCAGATCCGACAGGCGGCGACCTCGAACGACAAGACGATCATCACGACGCTTCAGGCCTTCAACGCCGCGGTTCAGGCGATCGAGGTGAGGACTCGCGGCGCCTACCGCGTCCGCTCCCTCCAGGAATGGGACGCCGAGCGAGAGGCGGCGGGACGATGAGCCCGCGTTCCTTCGGCGATCGGCTCGCCGATTCCATGTCCGAGCACGGCGGGCTCGCCGTCGGCATCGATCCCCATCCCGGCTTGCTGGCCGCATGGGGGCTCTCGGACGATCCCGCGGGGCTGCGCAGCTTCTCACTGGGCGTCGTCGAGGCGCTCGGCGGACGGGTCGGCGCTTTCAAGCCCCAGGCCGCCTTCTTCGAACGCTTCGGCTCGGCGGGGATCGCGGTCCTCGAGGAGACGATCGATGCCTGCCGGGGCGCGCGCTCCCTGTGCATCGTCGACGCCAAGCGCGGTGATATCGGTTCGACGATGCGCGGCTATGCCGGCGCCTTCCTCGCCGAGGGCTCGCCCTTGGCCGGCGACGCGGTGACGCTGTCGCCCTACCTGGGCGTCGGGGCGCTGGCGCCCGCGCTGGAACTCGCCGCCCAGACGGGACGCGGGGTGTTCGTCCTCGCGCTCACCTCGAATCCGGAGGGCGCGTCGATCCAGCACGCCCGTTCGGCTCGGGGGGCCTGCGTCGCCGCGACCGTCGTATCGGAGCTGGCGGCCTTCAACCGGAGCGTTCCCCACGAGCGCCTCGGCCCGGCGGGAGTGGTGGTCGGAGCCACGGTCGGACGCGCCGTGCACGACCTGGGCGTCGACCTCGAGGCCCTTGAAGGCCCGATCCTGGCACCGGGAGTCGGCGCTCAAGGCGCGGGGCCCGCCCAGATCGACGCGGTGTTCGGTCCGGCACGGCGCGCCGTGCTCGCCTCCTCGTCGAGGGCGATCCTCGCTGCGGGGCCGGATCCGGAGGGATTGAGGCAGGCCTACGACGCGGCCGTGCGGGCCCTGGCCGAATAGCGAATCGCCGCCCATTCCCCAGCCGGATGTGTGATTTTGGCGATAGGATGCACACGCAATACCCGACGCGAAGGAGTGGGCGGCAATGGCGCTACCTCAACTGACCCCGCAGCAGCGCGCTGAAGCGCTCGAGAAGGCGACGGTCGCGCGGCGACGCCGCGCCGAGATCAAGACGAAGCTCAAGAACAGGGAGATGACGCTCTCCGAGGTCCTCGGCTTGGCCGAGTCGGATGAGGCGGTGGCGAAGATGCGGGTCCTCGCCCTCCTCGAATCCTTGCCGCGCGTCGGCGTCACCACCGCCGCGAAGCTGATGGACGAGTACGGCATCGCCGAGACCCGCCGCGTCCGCGGACTGGGGCACGTGCAGACGCAGGCCCTCATCGAACGATTCGGCTGATCGGAGGGGCGGTGGCAGACTTGGGGGCATGACACCCCCTCGTCTCACCGTTCTCGCGGGGCCGACGGCCGTCGGCAAGGGCACCGTCGTCCAGGCGCTCCGCAAGCTCCATCCCGAACTCGTCGTCTCGGTGTCCGCGACGACGCGCCCGCCCAGGCCCGGCGAGGTCGACGGCGTCCACTACCGCTTCCTCAGCGACGACGAGTTCGATGAGCTCATCGCCTCCGATGGGATGCTCGAATGGGCGACCGTTCACGGCCGTCACCGCTACGGAACGCCCCGCGGCCCCGTGGAGGACGCATTGGCGCGCGGCGAGCGCGTCCTCCTCGAGATCGATCTTGATGGCGCCCGCCAGGTGCGGTCGAGCATGCCCGGGGCCCGCTTCATCTTCCTCGCCCCGCCGAGTTGGGACGCCCTCGTCGCCCGACTCGTGGGCAGGGGCACCGAGAACGAGGAGGAACGCCTGCGGAGGCTGGAGACCGCGAAGATCGAACTCGCGGCCGAGGCGGAGTTCGACGTGACTGTGATCAATGACGACCTCGATCGGACCGTTTCGGAACTGGCCCAGCTCATGGGGCTGGAGTAGACTGGCTGCTCGTGGCCGAACGGCCGAGGAGATCAGGAGGAGTCAATGTCCGGAATCGTCGCGCAGCCCGAAGGCATCACGTCCCCGCCGATCGACGATCTCCTCGAGCACGTCGACTCGAAGTACGCGCTCGTGATCTTCGCGGCCCGTCGCGCCCGGCAGATCAACTCGTACAATCTCCAGCTCGAGCAGAACATGATCCAGTACGTCGGTCCGGTCGTCGAGACCGAACCCGATGAGAAGCCGCTGGCCATCGCCCTGCGTGAGATCAACGAGGGCCTGCTCACGCTCGAAGCCTCCTCGAAGGCCTGAGACATGACCGCCTCGATCGTCGTCGGGGTCGGAGCCGGAATCGCCGCCTACAAGGCGGCGATTCTTGTACGCGAGCTCATCCGCTCCGGCGCGCGGGTTGACGTCGTGCCCACGCCCCGCTCCCTCGAATTCGTCGGCAAAGCGACCTGGGAGGGGCTCACCGGGCGCCCCGTCCACGTGGGCGTCTTCGACCACCCCGGATCCGACCACGTCGAGCTCGCCCGGCGCGCCGACCTCGTCGTCGTGGCCCCCGCAACGGCTGATCTCATCGCGCGGGTCCGCGCGGGATTCGCCGATGACCTCCTCACGACCACGATCCTCGCGGCTTCGTGCCCCGTGCTCCTCGCACCCGCGATGCATTCGGCGATGTGGACGAATCCGGCGACGCAGGACAACCTCCGCGAGTTGCGCGCCCGAGGGTTCACTGTCATCGAGCCCGAGGTCGGCGCCCTCGGTTCGGGGGATTCGGGCATCGGGCGCCTTCCGGAGCCCTCCGCAATCGCCGCGCGCGCCTTCGAGTGCTTGAGCAGCGGCGAGAAGCGCCTCGCGGGCAAGAGGATCCTCGTCTCCGCAGGGGGGACCCGCGAGCCCGTCGATCCCGTCCGCTTCATCGGGAACCGCTCCTCCGGACGACAGGGGATCGAGATCGCGAGGGCCGCCGCGGACGAGGGCGCCGATGTCGTCCTCGTCGCGGCCAACATCGAGGAGGCCCTGCTCGCGCCTCTTGCGGGACGGATGCAGATCGTCGACGCTCCGAGCGCCGCCGACGTCGAAGCGGCCGTTCTGGGTCGGCTCGCGGACCTCGACGCGGTGGTGATGGCCGCCGCAGTCGCCGATTTCCGTCCGATCCGCGTCGAGGCGGCGAAGATCAAGAAGGACCCGGACTCCTCGGAGGCTCCGACCCTCGTCCTCGAACGGACCGTCGATGTCCTCAAAGCCGTGTGCGACTCCGAATCCCGTCCCGCGCTCGTCGTCGGCTTCGCGGCCGAAACGGGCACCCGGGAACAGGTCGAGGCCTTCGGAAGGGACAAGGCGCGCCGCAAGGGCGCCGATCTCCTCGCGGTGAACCGGGTGGGCGGGGGCCTCGGATTCGGGGACGTCGACAACGAGGTCCTCCTGCTTGATTCTGCGGGTCGGCGCCTCGGCGGCCGAAGCGGTTCGAAGGCGGCGGTCGCCCGGTTCCTCGTCGGCATGATCGCGGAGAGACTCGATAGGATGGCCCAATGACATCTGCGCTCCAGCTTTTCACGTCCGAATCCGTCACCGAGGGCCACCCCGACAAGGTGTGCGATCGCATTTCGGATGCGATCCTCGACTCCCTCCTCGAGAAGGACCCCGCTTCGAGGGTCGCGATCGAGACGATGGTGACGACGGGGCTCGTCCACGTCGCCGGCGAGGTGACGACCGAGGCCTATGTGGAGATCCCCCAGATCGTCCGCGACGAGATCCTCAAGATCGGGTACGACTCATCGAGGATGGGATTCGACGGCGCGTCGTGCGGCATTTCGGTCTCCCTCGATTCGCAGAGCCCGGACATCGCCGGCGGCGTGGACAACGCGCTCGAGGCCCGCGAGGGGTCGGCGCGCGACGAGCGCGACGCCCAGGGCGCGGGTGATCAGGGCATCATGTTCGGCTACGCCTGCGACGACACGCCGGATCTCATGCCCGCGCCGATCTGGCTTTCGCATCGCCTCGCCAAGCGCCTCGCCGAGGTCCGCCATTCGGGCCTCGCCCGGGGACTACGCCCGGACGGCAAGACCCAGGTGACCCTGGCCTACGAGGGCGATCGGCCTGTCGGCATCGACACCGTCCTCGTCTCGTCCCAGCACGACGAGTCGCTGAGCCGGGCGGAGCTCACGGACCTCATCGAGTCGCTCGTAGTGGCCCCCGTGCTCGAAGCGAGCGGGCTCGACCTCGATACGAGCGCGATGCATCTCCTCGTCAATCCTTCGGGACGATTCGTCATCGGGGGCCCCGCGGGTGATGCGGGCGTGACGGGCCGGAAGATCATCGTCGACACCTACGGCGGCATGGCGCGCCACGGCGGCGGGGCGTTCTCCGGGAAGGACCCGTCGAAGGTCGATCGCTCGGCGGCCTACGCCGCCCGGTGGATCGCCAAGAACGTGGTCGCCGCCGGTCTTGCGAAGCGCTGCGAGCTTCAGCTCGCCTACGCGATCGGACGCGCGAATCCCGTGGGGCTGTACGTGCAGACCTTCGGCACGGGCGTCGTCGAGGACGCCCGGATCGGTGCGGCCATCCGCGAGGTCTTCGATCTGCGTCCCGCGGGGATGATCGCCGACCTGGACCTCCTGCGCCCGATCTACGCCGAGACCTCCGCCTACGGCCACTTCGGCCGTTCGGGTTTTCCCTGGGAGGAGACGAACCGCGTGGAGGCCCTGAAGGCGGTGGTGTCATGAGCGCGCTCGACGAGGACTTCGACCTGCGCTGGCGGCGACGGACGAGCCTGGAGATGGCGGTCTCGGGCGCGATCGGCTTGGTCGCCTCCTTCGTCTTGTCGATCGAGGCCTGGCAGCTCGCCAAGGACGCCTCGGCGAACTTCGCGTGCGATGTCTCCTCCGTCCTGTCCTGCTCGACGGTCGCGCTGACGCCGCAGGCCCACGTGCTCGGCTTCCCCAACGCCTTCCTGGGGATCCTCTTCGAGGCGGTCGTCCTGGCGATCTCGGTCGCGTTGTTCGCAGGTGTCCGCTTCCCGCGGTGGTACATGCTCGGCGCGAACCTCATGTACCTCATCGCGATCTGCTTCGCCTACTGGCTGTTCCTCCAGTCGTATTTCGTCATCCACGTGCTGTGCCCGTGGTGCCTGCTCATCACGGTGACGACGACGCTCGTGTTCGCGGGGCTGACGAGGATCAACGTCCGGGAGGGCGTCATCGCCTCGCCGCCCGGCGTCCGGCGCTTCGTCGCCCGCGGCTATGACTGGACGATCACGGGATTGCTGCTCTTCATCATCCTCGCGATGCTCGTCGCCGGATACGGGGTCGCGCTCCTGGGCTGAGGGGCTCAAACGCCCGTGGCTCGTGGTGCAATAGGAGCGTGGACGAGCAGATAGCCTTTGAGGGATTCGCACCGGCGTCGGCGGAGCCGAGGCCGGTGGCGGCCGTGCTCGTCGACATCGATCTGCCCCACCTCGATCGACCCCTGGATTACTCCGTGCCCGAGGCCCTCGCGGGCGAGGTCGAGCCCGGAAGGATCGTCCGGGTGAGCCTCGCCGGCAAGCGCCGCTTCGGCTGGGTCGTGGAGGTGAAATCCACTTCGCCCCTCACGGCGCTCGCACCGATCGAACGCGTGGTCTCCCGCACCCCGGTGCTCACGCCCCGGCTCATCGATGCCGCGCGCAGGATCGCCCAGCGCAATCTCTCCACCGTGTCTCAAACACTGTCCCTGGCGGTCCCGGCCCGCCACGCGACGGCGGAGAAGGAGGTGCTGGCCTCGTCGCCTCCGGCACTA
>NZ_JBNOYB010000003.1:0-6289 GCF_050312375.1 Schaalia sp. | reverse complement strand
TGTCTCGCCCCTCCCTGTTGACGAGGAGCAGATCCGCCCCCTCCGGGCGGCGGGCGGGCACGGAGACGCGCGCGCCCCGGAGTTCACCGGGCTCCCACCAGCGCCCCCGTATCGCCCAAGGCCTGCCGAGCACCTCGACGCTGAGCGTGCGCCCCGCGAGCAGGGGGCGCTCAGGGCGGGGCCGAGCGGCATCCGGGCGCAGTCGTCGCGCAGTCCGATCGAGTTCCCCCCTCGCCGTCACGCCCACCGCTTCGAAGCCCGTGAGGCCCCCGAGGAGGAGAACGGGTTCCGGCTTCTCCAGGACCGTTGAGGGGGACAGGGCGAGACTCCCCTCCCACTCGCCCTCAGTGGTCGGCGCATCCGGATCCGTTTCGCCCCAGGGGAGCAGCGCCGCGCGAGTCCGCGGATCCCACCCCCCTTGAAGGCGCGGCGTCTTGACCGCGTCCTCGCCGAGGAGGGAGCGGAGGCGTTCGACAAGCCGCTCGATTTCGCTCCGCTCGGATTCTCCTCCCCACAGGGGGCGCGATGCTCCGGCGACGAAGGGCTGCCCGGCCGTCACGCGGATGCTGCGGAGCCTCGCGGCGGGCGCCCCCTCGGCGTCCGGGTGATCGATCCAGCCCTTGAGCTGCCAGCGGACCCTTTCCACCACGACGGCGGGATCGCCCGCATCGACTCCCGACCAGGTGCGTCGGTGCGAGCGCCCGTCCTCGGTCTCGATCTCGATCTCGAGGAGCTGAGAGCTCAGTCCTCTGCGCGCGAGCTCCTCGGCCAGGGAAAGGGCCGCTCGGCGCACGGGGAAGACGATGAGATCGATGCTGGCGGCGCCCTCTTCCACATCGACGCTGCGGCTGAGATCCGCGGGGGTCCGCGCAGGCCGGGCGAGCGAGAGCTCGCGCCCCCGGGCGAGGGCGAGCAGGGGTTCGGCGATCTTGCCGAATCGGGCGAGCAGCGGACCGGACCCGAGCGCGAGGAGGTCCTCGCAGGTGCGCACTCCCAGGACGCCGAGCAGGGCGATCCCCTCACGCCCCTGGGCGCGCAAGGAAGGAGGCAGGAGCGGGAGGCATTCCCGAAGCGGGATCTTCGCGAGAAAGGATCCCGTATCGGAATCGGGGACGATGCGCTGTTCCCGTGCGGCCACGATCGCCGCAAGGGGCCCCGAAGCCGACCCGACGAAGCATTCGACGCCCGTGGCCGCCGCGACGGCATCGACGAGAGCCGAGGCCGCGGCCTCTTCCGACCCGTGCCACCGTGCGGCGGGGCGGGCCGGCGCCCAGGCGAGCCCCGGCCGGAATGAGACGATGCCGGCCGCGACCGAGTCGAAGGCCCTGAGGACCTCTTCGAAGGCGCGCCCTTCGCGCTCCTCGTCCCTGGGGGCGATGATGAGGTCCGGGCACAGGTACTGGGCGGTGCTCACGCGCATTCCCGGGCGCACTCCCGCCTCCCTCGCCCTGATCGTGGCGCATTCGATGCGCCCGCGCTGGGCGACGGCGCCGCGCCCGCCGGGGGGAAGATCCACGACGAGCGAGGCGACGGGCCAATCGGGGACCCACAGCACCATGCGCCTCATGAGATCGCCTTCGCAGCGCCAGGCTCCGCGCAGGCCCGCCAGGGGCGGGAGAGGCCCGCCCAGCGGGTCGTCGTGAGGAGAAGGCGTCTGCGCGAACGCGCGAGGGCCGCGAGACGGCGCCGGTCCGGCGGAGCGATGAGCTCCCCGTCCGTGCAGACGAGGTCGAGCGCCTCGAGGAGGAGGGAGCAGACCCGGGCGCCGTCCCCCAGCGGTTGAGGAATGACGAGGATGCGGGAGAGATCGATCCCCTTCTTCGCCGCGGCCTCCCATCCGAGGTCGTTGATCCCGACGATTCCAGCCCATCCCCCTTCGGGGAGGGCTTCGGCGAGGGCGCGGAGGAGCCGCCCGTTCCCTCCGCTCACGTGGAAGACCCCGTCACTGCGGGCAACCCCCCGAGGGCTTCCGGGTACGGGACGGGGAAGGCCGGCATCGTCTTCCGCGGCCCGCAGCGCTTCCTTGGCGCGTCGCAGACGCTCATGCGCTTCGAGCACCACCCACCCCCTCGAACACGTGTTCGACAGTGTAGAGGATGCCGTCGGCGTGTGCGTCCGCCCCCATTCCCCGTCGAAAAGGAGGAGACTGGAAGCCATCCGGATCGAAGGAGGACCCATGGATCTGCTCGCCCGCCCCGTCGCCCCCGACCCCTACGACATGCTCCCGCCCGTCCCGGGATTCGATCTCGCCTCGGCCGACATGGCCGACGGGGCCCCGATGCCCGCATCGGCGACCCTCGCAGGCGGCTCGACCTCGCCGCACCTCCACTGGGAGGGCTTTCCCGATCAGACGCGCTCCTTCGTCGTGACCTGCTTCGATCCGGACGCCCCCACGCCCTCGGGGTGGTGGCATTGGATGGTCGTCGATCTCGCACCGCATCAGACGACCCTGCCGCGCGGAGCCGGCCGTTCCGATCTCGAGCTCGACGGCGCGGCCTTCCACATCCGCGTCGATCACGGTGATCCCGATTATTTCGGGGCCGCTCCCCCGCGCGGCGATCGCCCCCACCGTTACATCTTCGCGGTCCACGCCCTCGACCTCGACACCCTCGGCCTCGACGACGAGGCGACGCCTGCGGCCTGCTCCGGCCGGATGCTGGCGCACACGATCGCCAGGGCCCGCCTCACGGTCACCCACGAGATCCCCGCGCACCCCCTCTGAGTCGGAGCCCCGCCCCTCGCAGTGGCAGGATGGAGCCCATGCTCCACATCGTCTTCTTCGAACCCGAGATCCCGGGGAACTCCGGCGCCGCCATCCGCCTGTCCGCCTGCACCGGCGCGATGCTCCACCTCGTCGAGCCCCTCGGCTTCGATATGGACGATGCGAAGCTCAGGCGCGCGGGCCTCGACTACCACGACCTCGCGCATGTAAAGGTCCATTCCGACCTCGACTCCGCCCTCGAGGAGATCCCCGGGCAGATCTGGGCGTTCACCGGTCACGCGACGACGCTGTACACCGATGTCGCCTACGCCGACGGCGACGGGCTCCTCTTCGGACGCGAATCCGTGGGACTGAGTGAAGAGGCCATGAACCATCCCCGCGTCTCGGAGCGCGTCCGCATCCACATGCGCGAGGGCGTGCGCTCCCTCAACCTCGCGAACTCGGCCTCGATCGCCGTGTACGAGGCCTGGCGCCAGCTCGGATTCCCCGCGGGCCTCTGAGCCTCATCGCCTCGAACGCGAGGGCCGTTCGATCTGCTCGGCGATCTCCACGATCCTTCGAGGATTCGACAGCCACATCCACACGAGGCCGACGAGCGAGACCGCCAGCGGGATGAAATGGAAATCGGCGCCCAAGCCCGTCCACGCCGAGCGCGCTTCGGACAATTCGGGCAGATCGAGGGCCGCGACCCACAGGATGAGCGGCGCGCCGATGCTCGTCCCGATGCAGGCCCATCCGAGGATGCGCATGCGCCGGCCGTTGTGGGTGATGCCCGCGGCGGCCATGAGGTACACGACGCCGGCGAGGAGGGTGAGGATCGAGGGCCCCCAGGGCCCCGAGTGGTCGAGCAGATCGGCGGCTCCGGCCGCGCCCGTCCAGATTCCGACCGCCCAGAAGGCCGCCATCACGATCCGTCCGAGTCCGAGGGAGGGGCGGCGGTCGTCCTGCACGCTCTCACCCGCGGGTTGGCGCGGGCGATCCGGCAGGGGTGACGAGGGCGAAGAGGTGTCGGCCATGACCGCGATCCTAGGGCACGAAGGCCCCGGCAGGAGGGCCGAAGGGCGCCATGATGAACGGCGGATGTGGGACGTTCCACCCATTCGCCCCCTCCAAGGTCAGCACATCGCGGCGTCCAAGTGGGACAATGGACCTATACGGGGTCGCGAGGCCCGATCGCCAAGACTTTCACTAAGGAGTGGATACGTGAGCGAACCAGCATACGATGTCGTGGTCCTGGGAGCGGGCTCAGGCGGTTACGCCACCGCCCTGCGAGCTTCTCAGCTGGGGATGAAGGTCGCCCTCATCGACGGCGACAAGGTCGGGGGCACGTGCCTGCACCGCGGCTGCATCCCCACGAAGGCGTACCTGCACGCGGCTGAGACGGCCGACGCCGTCCGCGAGTCCGAGGCGTTCGGAGTCCTCTCGTCATTCCAGGGCATCGACATGGCGAAGGTCGCCTCCTACCGCGATTCCGTCATCACCAAGCTCTACAAGGGCCTTCAGGGGCTCCTGTCCTCGCGCAACGTCGAGGTGGTCCAGGGATGGGGCCGCCTCGTCGGCCCGGACTGCGTGGAGGTCGCCGGTCGCGTCATCACCGGCCGCCATATCGTCCTGGCCACCGGCTCCTACTCCCGTTCGATCCCGGGCCTGGAGATCGGGGGCCGTTTCATCACCTCCGATCAGGCGCTGCAGATGGACTGGGTCCCGCGTTCCGCCGTGGTCCTGGGCGGAGGGGTCATCGGCCTCGAGTTCGCCTCCGTGTGGAAGAGCTTCGGCGCCGAGGTGACGATCATCGAGGCCCTGCCGCACCTGGCGAACAACGAGGACGAGGCCGTCTCCAAGCAGCTCGAGCGCGCCTTCCGCAAGCGCGGCATCGCCTTCCACACGAACACGCGTTTCGCGGGGGCGACCCAGGATGAGGGCGGAGTGCACGTCACGACGGAGAACGGCAAGTCCTTCGACGCCGATGTCCTCCTCGTCGCCGTCGGCCGCGGCCCGGTGACCCAGGGCTTGGGCTACGAAGAGGCGGGCATCCGCATGGATCGCGGTTTCGTCCTCACGGACGAGCGCCTGCACACCGGAGTCGCGGGCATCTACGCGGTCGGCGACATCGTCCCCGGGCTCCAGCTCGCGCATCGCGGCTTCCTCCAGGGCGTTTTCGTCGCCGAGGAGATCGCGGGCCTCAATCCCGCCCCGATCGTCGAATCCGGCATTCCGCGCGTCACATTCTGCGATCCGGAGATCGCCTCGGTCGGTCTCACGGAGAGGAAGGCCCGCGAGCTCTACGGCGATGATGTGCGCACGGTCGAGTACAACCTGGCGGGCAACGGGAAGTCGAACATCCTCGGCACCCAGGGGTTCATCAAGCTCGTGAGCGTCGTCGGCGGCCCGATCGTCGGCTTCCACGGCATCGGAGCCCGTATCGGCGAACAGATCGGCGAGGGCGAGCTCATGGTCAATTGGGAGGCGCACCCCGAGGACGTCGCCTCGTTGATCCACGCCCACCCCAGTCAGAACGAGTCGATCGGCGAGGCCGCGATGGCCCTCGCCGGCAAGCCCCTCCACGCACACAACTGATCCACGACTTCCAAGGAGAATCCATGGCAACCGCAGTGACCATGCCCGCCCTGGGCGAATCGGTGACCGAGGGAACCGTCACCACCTGGCTGAAGTCGGTCGGCGACACCGTCGCGGTCGACGAGGCCATCGTCGAGGTCTCGACCGACAAGGTCGATTCCGAGGTCCCCTCCCCCGTCGCCGGCGTCCTCCTCGAGATTCTCGTCGGAGAGGACGAGACCGTCGAGGTGGGCACCCAGATCGCCCTCATCGGGGATCCCTCCGAGGCGGGCGCCGCCGCCGAAACCCCTGCCGAAGTCGCGGCCGAGCCCGTCCAGGCGCCTGCTGCGCCGGCTCCGGCTCCCGCAGCTCCCGCAGCTCCCGCGCAGGGCACCGAAGTGACGATGCCCGCCCTGGGCGAGTCGGTCACCGAGGGAACCGTGACGACGTGGCTCAAGTCCGTCGGCGATGCCGTTGAGGCCGACGAGCCGCTCCTCGAGGTCTCGACCGACAAGGTCGATTCCGAGGTCCCCTCCCCCGTCTCGGGGTTCCTCGCCGAGATCCGCGTCGAAGAGGACGAGACCGTGGGCGTCGGCACGGTCCTCGCCGTGATCTCCGCCTCCGCGCCCTCCGAGGGTGCGCCCGCGGCTCAAGCACTTGAGACGCCGACGGCCCCTGCCGTTCCCACCGCCCCGGCGCCTCCCGCGACTCCGGCCGCTCCCGCTCCTGCCGCCCCGACGGCCCCCGCCGCTCCCGCTCCCGCGGCACCGGCTGCACCGGCGATGTCCTTCGACGCCCCCTCCGTTCCCGTCGCGCCCTCCTCGGCGCCGGCCGTCGCACCCCAGGCGCCCGCTCCTTCGACCCTCGCCCGGGCGGGCTATGTGACTCCGATCGTCCGGAAGCTGGCCCGCGAGGCCGGAATCGACATCGACACGCTGACCGGCACCGGCGTCGGCGGCCGCATCCGCCGTGAGGACGTCGAGGCCGCGGTCGCCGCCCGCCGCACAGACT
>NZ_JBNOYB010000002.1:0-4371 GCF_050312375.1 Schaalia sp. | reverse complement strand
CTTCTACGCCGACGGGCGCCGCTTCGGGCGCGGGCGCGGGCGTCACGGGCGGGGGCAACGTTCCGGGGCGCGTGAGCGCCTCAGGGGTTGCGAGCATCGCATCGGGCAGGGTCCTGCGGCGCACGTGGCGCACCGGGGCCTGAGCCGTCGACGGCCCCTCGGGGGCAGTCTCGCCCTCGGCGCTCGCGGGCTCGGGGAGAGGATGCGCTTCGACGCTCAAGCCCATCGCCTTCGCGGCGGCCGCGAGCTCACGGACGAGGGCGAGTCCGGATTCGGGCCGCTTCGAGGGCGTCTTCTCGAGGAGGTGCAGGATCACCTCGGCCATCGGCTCGGGCACGTCCGAGGGGAGCGGCGGGACCGGGTCGTTCACATGGGCGAAGGCGATGTCCACCTGCGTGGAGCCGGTGAAGGGGCGGCGTCCGGCGATCGCCTCGTAGGCGATGACGCCGAGGGCGTAGAGATCGCCGAGGGCGGTCGCGGTCTCCCCCATCGCCTGCTCGGGCGGGAGGTACTGAGCGGTGCCCATGACCATGCCGGCGGCAGTGAGATCGATCTGGCCGGTGGAGCGGGAGATCCCGAAATCGGTGAGCTTCACCATCCCGTCGGGGCGCACGAGGATGTTCGCGGGCTTGATGTCGCGGTGGACGACGCCCGCGTCCGCCGCGGCCCCGAGGGCCATCGCGACCTGCGTGAGAATCGGGATGAGGTCCTCGCTCGCGATGCGGGCGCCGCCCTTGAGGTAGTGCGTGAGGGGGCGGCCTTCGACGAGTTCCATGACGATCCAGCCTCGACCGTCCTCCTCACCGGAATCCTGAACATTCGCGATATTGGGGTGCTGGATGCTCATGGAGTTCTTCGCCTCGATGCGAAGGCGCGACAGCGGGAGCTCTTCGCCGAAGAGCTCGGTCTTGAGGACCTTCGCGGCGACGAGACGGCCGGTTTCGGCGTCCCTGGCCTTCCAGACCTCCCCCATTCCCCCCTGCGCGATCGGGGTGAGGAGCTTGTACCTGCCTCCGAGGACGGTACCCGTGCGCGTGTTCAATCGTGAGTTCATCGGATCCCCGCTTCGAGGAGGGCCTGCGCGATCGGCCCGGCGGCCGTGGAGCCGAAGGGGTTGGGGTTCGCGTCATCGCCCTCGACGATGACGGCGAAGGCGATCTGGGGATCGTCCGCGGGGGCGAATCCGACGGCCCAGCCGTTCGTGCGCCCATTGACGCCCGTTTCGGCGGTGCCGGTCTTCGCCGCGGCCTGAATGCCGTTCGGGCGGATGTACTGGCCGGTCCCGTAGGGCTCGTTGACCGCGCTCTTCATCATCTCGGTCAGCTGATCGGCGATGTCGGCGCTGATGGGGGTGCCCGCGACCGAGGGGCGGGTTTCGCTCTGAACCGTGAGGTCGGCGTCGACGATCTGCGAAATGAGGTACGGCTCCATCATCGTTCCGCCGTTGGCGATGGCCTGGGCGACCATCGCCATCTGAAGGGGGGTGGCCTTGACGTCGAACTGGCCGATCGACGACATGGCGAGCTGGGCCGCATCCATCCCCTTGGGGAAGGAGGAGGGGGTGACTTTCAGCGGGATCGACAGGGGCTTGCCGAAGCCGAAGCGCTCCGCGACGTCGGCGAGCTGGGACTCGGTGAGCTTCTGACTCGCGAGGATGAAGGTCGTGTTGCACGAGCGCGCGAAGGCTTCGGTGAGCGTCGGATTGCCGTCGCCGCATTCGGCGGACAGGGCGTTGGGGACCGAGGTGGAGGTGCCCGGGAGGACGGTGGAAACGGGGGATTCCATGTTCGTCGTCGGGGACGCGATGCCGTTCTCGAGGAGGGCGATCGTCGTGAGGAGCTTGAAGGTCGAGCCGGGGGCGTACAGGGATCCCGCGATCGCTCGGTTCGAGAGCGGGTCGCCCGGATCGTCCACGAGCGCCCGGTAGGCCGAGTCGACGGCCGCGGAATCGAAGGCGGCCAGGGTGTTCGGATCGTAGGTGGGGGAGGAGTACAGGGC
This sequence comes from Schaalia sp., assembly GCF_050312375.1. Taxonomy (NCBI): domain Bacteria; kingdom Bacillati; phylum Actinomycetota; class Actinomycetes; order Actinomycetales; family Actinomycetaceae; genus Schaalia; species Schaalia sp. The sequence goes on along the minus strand of NZ_JBNOYB010000002.1, from coordinate 2,373 downwards.
GAGGATCGCCCCGGTCTTGGCGTCGAGGGCGACGACCGCGCCCTTGCGATCGCCGAGCTGCTCGGCGGCGACCTGCTGGAGCGCCGGGTCCACGCTGAGGACGACTCCACCGCCCTGGCGGTTCGCCCCCGTGAAGAGGTTGTGGATCCGCTGGGCGAGGAGTGCCTGGTCCTGGCCGTCGAGGATCTGCTCGCTCGCCGCCTCCAGACCCGTGGCCTGGGAGAATGCCGAGGAGAAGAAGCCCGTGATCGGCGCGTAGAGGGGCCCCTGGGAGTAGGTGCGCTGGAAGCGCTTGGACCCTTCGACCTTGGTGGACGAGGCGATCGCCGTGCCGGCCACGATGATGGGGCCGCGATCGGTCTCGGCGGCGTGCAGGATCGTGCGCTCGTTGCGCGCATCGGCATTGAGCGCGGGCGCCTGGAACACCTGGTTGTTGGTGGCGGCCGCGCCGAGGAGGGCGAACATCGCGAGGATGACGATGAAGAGACGACGGATCTGCTGATTCATGCTGTGACCGTCGCTTGCTCGAGACGGGGGTGGATGCCGGAGTTCCACGGGGCGGGCTGCGCGTTGGGGCGACGGGCGGCGTCCGACACGCGGATGAGCAGGGCGACGGTGATCCAGGAGGAGACCATGGAGGAGCCGCCCGCCGCGAGGAAGGGGGCCGTCAGGCCCGTCAGGGGGATGAGGCGCGTGATGCCGCCGAGGACGACGAAGAGCTGGATCGCGAGGGAGAAGCTCAGGCCGGTCGCGAGGAGCTTCCCGAAGCCGTCGCGCACGCTGATCGCCGCGCGCAGCCCCCGTTCGATGAGGACGAGGTAGAGGACGAGGATCGCGAGGAGCCCGGTGAGCCCGAGCTCCTCCGCGAGGGACGACAAGATGAAGTCGGAGTTCGCCAAGGGGACGAGCTGGGGGTACCCGCGTCCCCATCCGGTTCCCATGAGGCCGCCCGAGGCCTGTCCGAAAAGGGACTGGACGAGCTGGTACGAGCCGCCGTTCTTCGCGTACACCTCGGTGTCGAGGGCGTGGAGCCATACGGAGAAGCGGTTCGCGACGTGCGGGAAGGCGCGAATGGCGACGAAGACCGCCGGGGTGAACATGGCGAAGCCGATGACGAGCCAGGAGACGCGGTTCGTCGCCACGTAGAGCATCGCGACGAAGAGCGTGAAGAACAGGAGGGAGGTGCCCAGGTCCCGCTGGAGGACGAGGATCGCGATGCCGACGAGCCAGACGACGAGGATCGGGCCGAGATCGCGCGCCCTCGGAAGCCGCATTCCGAGGAGCTTGCGCCCGCCGATCGCCAGATTGTCGCGGTTCGTCACCAGGTAGCCCGCGAAGAAGAGGGCGAGCGTGATCTTGACGAGTTCGCCCGGCTGGAAGGACATGCCCGCGATCCTGATCCACACCTTCGCGCCGTAGGTCTCCACGCCGAGTCCCGGGACGAGGGGGAGGAGCAGGAGGATCAGTGAGAACACCCCGAAGGTGTAGGTGTAGCGGCGCAGGATCCGGTGATCCTTCAAGAGGATGAGGACGGCGGCCGCCAGGGCGATGGCGATTCCGGCGAAGAGGAGCTGGCGCATGCCGATGGTCGGGGCGTCGAGGGCGGCGTAGGACATGTCGAGGCGGTAGATCATCGCGAGCCCCAGGCCCGTCAGGGCCACGGCGATCGGGAGGATCACGGGGTCGGCGTAGGGGGCGAGCAGGTGGACGCCGACCTCGGCGATGACCGCGAGCACGAGGAGGATGCCGACGTGCGCGAGCAGATTCGGGGGGAGCTGCCCGGTGCGATTGAGCGTTGCGAGGACGTATCCGCCGATCCCGACCGAAAGGGCCAGGAGGAGGAGCAGGATTTCGAGGCCGCGTCGAGGGCGGGCGGGCGCGATCGTGACGGTTGCCATCACTGCGCCTTCGTTTCGCCCGACTGCGCGTCGGCGCCCGATCGTGAAGCGGACTGGGCCCCCGATTCGGGCTCGTCGTTCGAGGAGACCCAGGACTTCGAGAGGCGGAGCTGGTCGATGTAGGCGTCGATCTCGGCGCGCGAGGAACGGATGACGGGATCCTCGAGGCGCTGGCGGTCCACGTCCTTGAGATCGGCGAGGGCGATATCGGTGACCTCCACCGCGTGCGAGAACTCCCAGGGGCCGAGGGACTGCGGGATCCCCTGGTGGATGACGACGTATCCTTCCTGGCCGATCGCGTAGTACTGCGTCTGGGTCCACGCCCAGGCGAGCCATCCCCCGCCGATGACGAGGGCGGTGGCGAGGAGCGCGAGGAGGGGGGCGAAGCGGCGCTTCGGCGCCGCGGGCTCGTCGTCGTCGGCGTCGTCCAGATCGAGGCTGCGGTGGCGGCGGAGGGCGGCGGCGCGGGCACTGT
>NZ_JBNOYB010000001.1:0-2841 GCF_050312375.1 Schaalia sp. | reverse complement strand
AATGTGACTCAAGTTCTCGGAGGCGGCTCGCTTGAAGATTTCAGATAACCCAACCCAAGGAGAAAACATGTCACGTGCAGTAGGTATTGACCTCGGTACTACCAACTCAGTTGTATCAGTCCTCGAAGGCGGCGAGCCCGTCGTCATCGCCAACGCAGAAGGCGCCCGCACCACCCCCTCCGTCGTCGCATTCTCAAAGGACGGCGAAGTTCTGGTCGGTGACGTCGCCAAGCGTCAGGCCGTCACCAACGTCGACCGCACCATCGCCTCCGTCAAGCGCCACATGGGCACCACCTGGACCCAGGACATCGACGGCAAGGCCTACACCGCCCAGGAAATCTCAGCCCGTACCCTCATGAAGCTCAAGGGCGACGCTGAAGCCTACCTGAACGACAAGGTCACCGACGCCGTCATCACCGTCCCCGCCTACTTCAACGACGCCGAACGTCAGGCCACCAAGGAAGCCGGCGAAATCGCGGGCCTCAACGTCCTGCGTATCGTCAACGAACCCACCGCAGCAGCCCTGGCCTACGGCCTCGATAAGGGTAACGAAGACGAACTGATCCTGGTCTTCGACCTCGGCGGCGGCACCTTCGACGTCTCCCTGCTCGAAGTAGGCAAGGACGAAGACGGCTTCTCCACCATCCAGGTACGCGCAACCTCCGGCGACAACCGCCTGGGTGGCGACGACTGGGACCAGCGCATCGTCGACTGGCTGATCTCCCAGGTCAAGACCAAGACCGGTGCCGACCTCTCGAAGGACCCGGTCGCCCTCCAGCGGCTCAAGGAGGCCGCCGAGCAGGCGAAGAAGGAGCTCTCCTCCGCGACCAGCACGAACATCTCCCTCCAGTACCTGTCGATGACGGCCGACGGCCCGATCCACCTCGACGAGTCGCTCACCCGCGCGAAGTTCGAGGAGATGAGCGCCGACCTCCTCGAGCGCACGAAGAAGCCCTTCCACGACGTCATCCGCGACGCCTCGATCTCCGTGTCGGACATCGATCACGTCGTCCTCGTCGGCGGTTCGACCCGCATGCCCGCCGTCACCGAGGTCGTCAAGCAGCTCACCGGCGGCCGCGAGCCGAACAAGGGCGTCAACCCCGATGAGGTCGTCGCCGTCGGCGCCGCCCTCCAGGCCGGCGTCATCCAGGGCGACCGCAAGGACGTCCTCCTCATCGACGTCACGCCCCTCAGCCTCGGCATCGAGACCAAGGGCGGCATCATGACCAAGCTCATCGACCGTAACACCGCGATCCCGACGAAGGCCTCCGAGGTCTTCTCCACCGCCGAGGACGGACAGCCCTCCGTGCTCATCCAGGTCTACCAGGGCGAGCGCGAGTTCGCCCGCGACAACAAGCTCCTCGGCACCTTCGAGCTCTCCGGCATCGCCCCGGCCCCCCGCGGCGTTCCGCAGATCGAGGTCGCCTTCGACATCGACGCGAACGGCATCGTCCACGTCTCGGCGAAGGACCGCGGCACCGGCAAGGAGCAGTCCGTCACCATCACCGGCGGCTCGGCCCTGCCCAAGGAGGACATCGACCGCATGGTGAAGGAGGCCGAGGAGCACGCCGCCGAGGACAAGAAGCGCCGTGAGGACGCCGATACCCGCAACCAGGCCGAACAGGTCGTCTACGGGATCGAGAAGCTCCTCAAGGATGAGGCCGACAAGGTCTCCGAGGGCACCCGCTCCGCGGTTCAGGCCGACGTCGACGCCGTGAAGGAGGCCCTGAAGGGCGAGGACACCGAGGCCGTGAAGTCGGCCCTCGAGAAGCTCAACGCCTCCGCGATGAAGATCGGCGAAGAGGTCTACGCGGCCCAGCAGGCCGAGCAGGCGCAGGGCGGCTCCGAGGGCGAGTCCGCGTCCGCCTCCGATGAGGACGTCATCGACGCCGAGATCGTGGACGAGGACGAGCAGAAGTGAAGGATCCGGAGAACCTGGGCTCCGCGCCCGGACCCGAGGACGGGCGGGCGGTCGACGCCGAGCAGTCGGCCGCCCCCGCCCCGGCGGACGCCGCCGGCGCCGACGCAGGTACCGGCCCCGCAGACTCGGGCAGCGCCGACTCGGGCAGTGCCGAAGCCGAAGGCGTCGCCCCGTCGAACACGGTCGAAGCTGAAAGCGCGCAGAGCGCCGAAGGCCCCGGCGAAGACGAGGACATGAGCCTCTTCGAAGCCCAGATGGAGGACTCGGAGCTCGCCGACGCCCTCGGCAAGATCGCCGAGCTCGAGGACAAGCTCGCCCGCGCGCACGCGGACCTGTACAACCTCAATCAGGAGTACTCGAACTACGTGCGCCGCTCGAAGGAGGCAGCTCCCGCTCACCGCGAATCCGGTCAGTCCGAGGTCATCGAATCCCTCATCGGCGTCCTCGACGACATCGACGCGGCGAGGGCGCACGGCGACCTTACGGAGGGCCCCTTCGCGGCGATCGCGGCGAAGCTCGAATCGGCCCTCGAGTCGCGCTTCGGGCTTGAACGCTACGGCGCCGCCGGCGACGACTTCGACCCGGCGATCCACGAGGCGCTCCTGGCGAACACGAACCCCGAGGTCGACGCCCCTCGCATCGCGCAGATCCTCCAGCCCGGCTACCGCCGAGGCGAGAAGGTCCTGCGCGCCGCGAAAGTGATGGTGGACAACCCTGAATGACGAGATGCGCGCCGAGGAAGCGGCGCGCCAGATGGGAGGTGACCCGGGATGAGCGGACAGGACTGGCTCGAAAAGGACTTCTACGCGACGCTCGGCGTCGCCAAGGACGCCGATGACGCGGCGATCAAGAAGGCCTACCGGAAACTCGCCCGGCAGTGGCACCCCGACCAGAACCCCGGGGATGCCAAAGCCGAGGAG